>CAYVBN010000210.1:0-16916 GCA_964449645.1 uncultured Hyphomicrobiales bacterium | reverse complement strand
GCTCCCCACGGCCGGCGCCGTGCGCCTCAAGGGACGGCCGATCGGCGAGTTCGGTCCACGCGAGCTGGCGCGCCATCGCGCGGTGCTCTCACAAAGCATCGAGGTTGCGTTCCCGTTCACGGTGGAAGAGATCGTGCGCATGGGCGCGGGCGACCGGTCCGGGCGCGGCGTCGACGCGCTCACCGAGCGGGCGCTCGACGAGGTCGGCCTTTCCGCCTTCGCGGGACGAATCGTCACGACGCTCTCGGGCGGTGAGCAGCAACGGACGCATTTCGCCCGCATCCTGGTCCAGCTCGCCTGTGGAGAGGCGATCCACGGTCCGGGCGTCCTGCTCCTCGACGAGCCCACCGCCAGCCTCGATCTCAAGCACCAGATCGAGCTGCTGATGCTCGCCAGGCGTCGCGCCGCCCACGGCGTCACGGTCATCGCCGTTCTGCACGATCTCAACCTGGCGACACTGTTCGCCGAGCGGGTCGTCGTCATGAAGGACGGCCGGGTCGCCGGCGACGGATCGCCCCGCGAGGCGGTCACGACCGAGATGGTCGAGCACGTGTTCGGCATCCGGACGCCTGTCGGCGCCGTTCCGCCGCCGGGCATGCCCTTCGTGCTGCCACAGGCCTGGACGGGCGCCTGAGGCATGATCCGGCGACGCGCAAGCGGTGCGCCGGAGACATCATGCGTCTATTCATCAACTTAGAGCGCGATCTTACACAAAACCGGTATCCCGCTTTGCGGGTCGCGCTCCGACGCCAGCCACCGCACGTCTTTCAATCGCCATGGGGCCGCGATACCTAGCTCGCAGCCGAGCTTATCCATGCCGCCTGCGAGACCCGTGCGACGATCCGACGTCATCCATGCGAAAACCGCAGCGGGCTACGACCTGCCGGTGATCGACGTCACCCATCCGGCCTTCGCGCTCCCGGAGAGTCCGCAGGCCCTCGAGGCCTTGCGGACACAGTTTCGCGCGACCGAGGACCGCCAATACTGGTTGTCCCGCCCGCTGATGCGTCTCTTGATGACGCTTGCGGCCCGGCGTTCGCTGATGCTCCGCGCCATGTTGCGGTCGGACACGCCGTATCTCAGCGGCCTGAGCACCTATGTGATGAAGCTCGGGGTGGACAATCTGGTCCCGCCGTTCGATGGCCCCGTCGACCGCAAGATTGCCGCATCGGCCGCGGTGACGTCGATCCGGCTTCGTCTGCAGCAGACCGCCCGTCTCCTGGCAGAAGGCCTGGCACCCGAATTGCGCGCGCAGCCGAGGACCCCGCTCCACCTCCTCAACATCGGCGGCGGACCGGCGATCGACAGCCTCAATGCGCTGATCCTGCTCCGGCGCATGGACCCCGGGCTGTTGCAGCGGCCGGTCACGGTGCGTGTGCTCGATCTCGACGCGGAAGGTCCGGCGTTCGGACAGAACGCACTGGCGGCGCTGCAGGCCGATGGTGCCCCGCTCGCCGGGCTCGACATCGCCTTCCGGCACGAACCCTACGATTGGAACGACACCGCAATTTTGAAACGCCGGATGAAAACGGTGACCGCGCATGCGGCGATCATTGCCGCGTCGTCCGAGGGCGCGCTGTTCGATTATGCCGACGATGCCGCAATCGTGGCCAATCTCGCGGCCCTGAACGCTGGTGGGCGCGGTGTCCGGGCGGTCGCGGGATCTCTCACGCGCGCAGATGAAACGACCCACCGCATGCTGGCGAACAGCCCCTTCAAGCTCGTGCCGCGCAGCGTCGAGGCATTCGGACGGCTCGCCGCGCGGGCCGGATTTGCCGTCGCGCAGGTCGCGCCGGCGCTGCTCGGCGATCAGGTGCTGCTCGTGCCCGATCGCTCCTGAGGCGCGGGCGAGACAGAACGCTCCGCCAGGACCTTCGCCCCGGCCGGCCGCAAGCTTACTGAGCCTTCAGGCCGAGCTCGTCCATCAGCTTGCCTTGGTAGTCGTAGTCCTTCTTCAGGAAGGCTCCGAACTCCTCAGGGCTCGATCCGACCGCATACATGCCACCGAGATCGATGACGCGCTCCACCTCGGGAGTCTTCAGCGCCTTGACGGATGCGTCGTGGATCCGCGCGATGCGGTCACGCGGCGTGTTCGCCGGAAACAGAAAGCCGAAATAGCCGGTCACGTCGAAATCCTTGTAGCCGAGTTCCTGCAGGGTCGGCACGTCGGGCAGGCTCGGCGAGCGCTTGCTGCCGGTGACGGCGAGCGCCTTGATCTTGCCGGCCTTCACCAGCGGCGTCGCCGCGGCGATGGAGTAGAACGTCAGGTCCACCTGCCCGGTCATCACGTCGGTGGTCAGGTTCGGCGTGTTGTACGGCACCGCGATCATCTTGGTGCCGGTGCGCTTCTCGAACAGGAGGCCGGCCACGTGCGTCACGTTGCCGACGCCGTTCGTCGCATAGGACAGCTTGCCCGGCTTCGATTTCGCCAGCGCGACGAGCTCCGCGACCGAGTTGACCGGCAGATTGGTGATCAGCGCCAGTCCATAGGAGGCGGCGAGCTGGGTCACCGGCGCGAAATCCTTGATCGGGTCGTAGGACAGATTCTTCGACACGAACGCATTGGCGACGTGCGCGCCGGTGGTGATGTAGAGCGTGTATCCGTCCGGCGGGGACTTCGCGATGACGGACGCCGAGACGATCCCGTTGGCCCCCGGGCGGTTCTCCACGATGACGTTCTGCCCCAGGCTCTCGCTCAGCTTCACGGCGAGCGCGCGCCCGAGAATATCGGTCGCGACGCCGGGCGGATGCGGGCTGACGATGTGGATGACCCGGTCCGGATAGTTTTCGGCCGCCGCGTTCGCGGCCAAACCCAGGGCGGCAGCGAGCGACAGGAGCCCGAGGCCGAAAGCACGCGTGAACACTCGAGCTAGCATGTCGTCACCTCCGGGCGGTTGCGGATGCATCGGCGCGTTCGGACGGCCGTTTCTCGTCGGCGTAGTTCTTCCACCACCATTGGCTCACGACGTCATGCGTGGTGAAGACCACGCCCGCGAACTGCTTGGCGTAATCGAGGAAATCCTCGAGCGCCTTCGATCGTGACGGGCGTCCGAGAATGAAATCATGCACCGAGAGCGGCATCAGTACGGCCCGCTCGGCGCCGCGCTCATAGAGCGCGTCGAACTGCGCCTTGAGACTGTGGAAGATGAAGCTCGGCGTGTTGCTGTGCCAGGTGCAGAACGGGTTGACCGGCGCCGGGTTGGTGATCTGGATCGCGAGCGCGGCATCGCTGTAGGCGGAGAACGGGATTTCCAGCAGCCGGCGTCCATGCCCCTCGATCACGTAGGGCAGGTCGTCGTTCCACATGCTGGCGTCCCAGTCGAACGCGAAGTGCTCGAGCAGGATGTCGATCGTGTGGTGGCTGGCGAAGCAGGTGCGCCAGCCGCGCAGCCGCTCGCCGAGCACGTCTTCGAACACCGAGACGGTCTTGTGAACGAGCGCGAGTTCTTCCTCGGGCGGATAGTTGCACATCATCTCGTGTGCGTAGGTGTGCCCGGCGAAGGAATGGCCGGCCTTCTTGGCGGCGCGGGAAATCTCCGGATATTTCTCCAGCGTGGCGCCGCAGACGATCCAGGTCCCGAGAATGCCGTGGCGCTCCATCATTTCGAGCAGCCGCCAGGCGCCGCGGCGTCCGCCGTACTGCCGCTCGCTGAAGTCGAACGGATCGGCGCGCCCGTCCTCGAAGACCACGGCCGCCTCCTCGGACTGGTGATGGACGCTGATGATGATCGGCAGGCGCACGCCGTCCGGCCACTTGCTCTGCCGCGGCGGGGCGATTTCCTTCCACATGCTCGGCCTCACTGCCCGTTCGCGCCGTTGCACCAGCCGGCGATGTCCGCGCAACGCGCGAATCGCACGTCGTTGTGCCGTGCGAGCCGCTCGATCAAGCCCTCGAGCACGCGCAGGGACGCCGGGCGGCCCGTCGCCCAGGTCTGGATGCTGAGCATCATCAGGCGTGGAGCCTGCGCGCTCTCGCGATAGAGGACGTCGAACTCGCTGTTCCACACGTCGGCTAAACCCTGCGGGCCTCCGCGCTGCGGATAGGGATAGCCGATGAAGGTCTTGTCGGCCGTGCTCGTGCTGAACGGCAATTCGATCATGCGGCCGGCCGTGCATTCGAACAGATAGGGAAGATCATCGTTCAGATGGCTGCTGTCCCAGACGAATCCCTCTTCGGCCAGCACGTCGAGGGTCTGCGGGCTGACGCGATAGTCCGGGCAGCGCCATCCCTTGATCTCGGCGCCGCACACATCGCGCAGCGCCTTGGCGGTGCGGCGGACGATGGCGCGCTCGCGCGCGAAGCTCATGGTGCGGACCCGCTCGAAGCCGTAGCTCATGCCGGCGATCTCGTGGCCCGCTTCGTGCGCGGCGCGGATGGAGTCGGGATATTCCTCCGCCGTCGCGCCGCAGACGAAGAACGTCGCCTTCACGTCGTAGCGCGCGAGCAGTTCGAGGATGTTCCAGATGCCGGTGCGGGCGCCGTACTGCACGGCGCCGCCCATCATGAAGTTCGGCCGGTTGCCCGGCAGCGGCGGCACGCCCTCGCCCGATTGATGCTCGAACGTGAGGACGACCGGCAGGCGAATTCCCGTCGGCCACGCAACATGCGCGTCGGCTGCGACCTCGCGCGCCATCAACCGACCCGCTTCAAGTCGTGCGCGCCGTCCCGGCGATGGCCCAGCTTCTGCGAAATGTCCGCGGCGGCCGCCATCGTCCACGTGCCGATCTGCGTGGCTTTTGCGGGCGTGAGGCGGGTCAGCGGCAGGATCACGCCGACGGACGCAATCGCCTGTCCCTGGGAGTCGAACACCGGCGCCGCAATCGCGCCGACCCCCTCCTCCCACTCGCCGCGGTTGATCGCGTAGCCGCGCTTGCGAATCTGCTCGAGCTCCGCGGCGAAGGCCTGCTCGCCGGTGAGCGTCTGCTTGGTGTAGCCCTTCTCCGGATGGCCAATCGCCGCGAGCTTCTCGGGCGGCAGAAAGGCCAGAATGGCCCGGCCGGTGGCCACCGTGTGCGCCGGCGCGCGGCCGCCGATCGGAACGAAAGCACGCACGATCTGCTGGCAATCGACGTCATCGATGTAGACGACGTCGTGCCCGTCGAGCACGCCGATCTTCGCCATCTCGTCGGTCTTGCGGGCGAGGTCTTCGAGCGCCGGCCGCGCGTCGACGCGCACGGTTAGGCGGCGGATCGCCGCGCAGCCCAACCCCCACAGCTTGACGCTCAGCCGGTAGCCGACCTGCGTCGGGCTGCGTTCGAGAAATCCCTCAGCCTCGAGCGTGTAAAGGAGACGCTGCACGATGCTGCGCGGAAGCTGCATCGCCGCCGCGAGCTCGCGAACCGGAACGCCTTCGCGGCCGTCCGCCACGAGATCGAGCAGCCGCAGCCCCCGTGCGAGGGTCTGGCTGAAGTCTTTCGGTTTGGTCCGATAGTCGGTTGTCATGTCCTGTATTCGGAAGTGTCCGCCACCGCAGTGGCTGCTGTCAAGCATTTGTCTGGAGAGACAGAAGGTCGCGCCGACCGGCGACGGCGGCCGCCGGCCTCACCCCACCGGGCGAGCGCCAGATATCGATCCGGGTGCACGGCGATTTCAGAGGTTTTCAGGTTGACCCCGCGTGACACGAGGCGATCGCACCATCGTGCGATGCGCGATCAGGGAGTTCGGCCGGCGACGTTCTCGTCGCGTGGCCGCGCCGGCGTTCGATCCTGGGAGGGCGGCCGGTGCACCCACAAGCTGGGGCTCCTCGCCTTCTCGAACCCATAGTCGAAGAGCGAGCGCATATAGGCCGTGTCGAACCCGACCGATTTCGGAGGCGGAATATCCTTGTCCACGTAGGTCAGATTGAAGCCGAAATGATTGCGTTGCGCGAATCTGTAGGTTCCGAACAGCACCGAACGCGTGACCGTCAACACGGACGACGACGACGCCCGCCCGGCAATCTCGACGGTTCGGTTCGGAACGACCTGGAAATCGGGCTCCACCTTGTTGTTCACCAGAATGTAGATGTTCAGTCGCGGTCCGCGAAACAGAGAGGCGTTCCGCAGCACGAACGCCTCGGGCAGCGTGAACACCGGCGCGATCACCGCGCCGTCGACGTGCATCTCCTCGAAATGCCTGCCGCCCGCCTCCGCGCCGATGAGCATCGGCGGGAAGACGACCGGAATGCTCGCCGATGCCGCCAGCACGTCACGGAACAGCTCGATCGCCTTCGGCGAGCCGCTGGCCGCGATCCGGCCCATGTCCCAGATGACGGCGCGCTGCGTGTCGAGGTTGGTCGTGATGATCAGAAGGCGCCGCCCCTTCGCATGCGCGGCAGCGACGGCGGCAATCAGATCCTGATCGACGTAGCGCGCCACGAGTTCGCGCAGGCGCGTGTTGCCGAAGAGGCCGGATCCGAACACGACGCTGAACAGGTTCGGAGAATCGAAAAGGCTTTCGCCGATACCCGTCGTGTAGATTTCGCGCAGCACGCCGTCGTATGCGGGACCCAGGAAGGCGAACGGCGCAATGAGGGCGCCCGCGCTCACGCCCGACACGATGGTGAACACGGGACGGGTGCCGGATGCCGTCCACCCGTTGAGCACTCCCGCCCCATAGGCGCCGTCTTCGCCGCCGCCCGAGAGCGCCAGATAGCTCAGCGGCTTTCCGGCGGTGCGTTCGGCAAGGCCCAAGCTGCTGTCGAAGCGGAACGAGGAGGCCGGCGCATCGGCGAACATGCGCACGTCGTCGAGGCCCGCCACTTTGGCCGCGGCCGCTTCGCTCTCGGTATACGGGATGCGTGGCAGCGTGCTGCATCCCGCAGCCGTGAGGGTCGCGGCGAGTACGGCGGCAACGATGTGCCGACGAGCCGCCTTCGCTGAGTTTCCGATGTCGACCTCCCGCGCCCCGCCCGACGTGCTCGCGACCCGGCCGCCCATGGGGTACGTAATTATGGCAGAACCATGCCGGCCGAGGCGAGCCAGGGAATCTCCTGAAGCAGGATGCCATTTCCGCGAAGCAACCGCGCTTTCGCATTGATTCCGGCACGATGTTTTCCGAAGACCTGTCGGGGCCGTCTCCGAGCGGGCCCGATGGGCCGCGGAGCGCCGCTTCCCGAGATTCGGGTTCAGATTCGGAGCCGTAAGTGAAGAGCACGATCTGCCGAAGACAATGGGCAGACCACTAGGAATGGAGGACCGGAGGACTGATGGAAGCAGTGGCGACCGTATTGGTTCTGATGGTTGCCGTCGTGATGAGCGCGATTTCGGCGCGGCTCCTGCCCAAGGTGCCCTTGCCGTTGCTCCAGATCGTGATCGGCGCCCTTCTTTCGTATGCAGGCTTCAATGTGCGGCTGGATCCGGAGATCTTCTTTCTCCTGTTCATCCCGCCTCTGCTGTTTCTGGACGGCTGGCGTATTCCCAAGGGCGCCTTTTTCAACGACTGGCGAGCGATACTGACGCTCGCGCTCGGCCTCGTGGTGTTCACGGTTCTGGGTGTCGGGCTGCTCATCGACACGATGATTCCGGCGATGCCCCTCGCCGTCGCCTTCGCCCTTGCCGCCATCCTCTCGCCGACCGACCCCGTCGCGGTGACGGCGATCACCCGAGGCGCGCCGATTCCCTCCCGTCTCATGCACATCCTGGAAGGCGAGGCGCTCCTCAATGACGCGTCGGGGCTCGTCTGCTTCCGCTTCGCCGTCGCGGCGGCGCTGACCGGGACCTTTTCGCTTTCCGAAGCGTCGATCGGCTTCCTGTCCGCGGCCACGGGCGGCGTCCTCGCCGGCGTCGCGATCGCGTGGACCGCGGCGGCCACCTATCACTGGCTGAGCAGGAAGATCGGCGGAGAGCCAGGGACGGAGATCCTGATCGGAATCCTCATTCCGTTCGCAGCCTATATGGCGGCCGAACACCTGCATGCCTCCGGCATTCTGGCGGCAGCAGCCGCCGGCATCGCGATGCACTATGCCGACCTCATGGGGCGCACCCTCGCCGTCACGCGCATGCAGCGGAGCGCCATCTGGGACATGCTGCAGGCCACGCTGAACGGCGCCATGTTCGTGGTGCTCGGCGAGCAGCTTCCCGGCGTTCTTGCGCGCGTGCCGGAAATCTCCACCAGCATCCACGTCGGCAATCCCTGGCGGCTGGCGGCTTATGCGGTCGTCATCACGCTTGCGCTTCCGGCCATGCGCTTCCTCTGGATCGCGGCCTGGCTGATCACCACGCGGCTGTTCGCCCCGCGCCACGGGCGGGCACGACGGCGGCCGCGGCTGCGGTTCCTGTTCGTCGCCGCGCTCGCGGGCGTCAGGGGAGCAATTACCTTGGCGGGCATTTTCACCCTGCCGTGGGCGATGCCGGACGGGGCGCCCTTCCCGGCACGCGACCTGGCCATCTTTCTGGCCATGAGCGTGATCCTGCTGTCGCTTCTCATAGCAAGCATCGGGCTTCCCCTTCTGACGAAGGGATTGCCGCTCACCGACGAACTGCAACCCAGCGATCAGGAAACCGATGCGAGAATTGCCGGTGCCGAAGCCGCCATTCGGGGCCTCGAACAGGCCCGCGCGCTTCCGGCTGCCGGCGACCCACAGGCCTGGGCCGAGGCCACCGCGAACGTCATCGACGCCTATCGCAGACGGCTGAGCTTCGGGCACGCGGACGGGGACGAGGCCGAGCACATGAAGCGCATCGCGGAGGCGGAGCAGCGGCTGCGGATCATCGCGCTCAGGGCCGAGCGCGATGAATACTATCGCCTGCGGCGCTCACGGGAGATCGACGACCCGCTGCATCGCCGGCTCGTGCGCGAGGTCGATCTCGAGGAGGCGAGCCTCTCCTCGTCCTTGCACCGCAATTCCTGAACGCGACGCCGGATGCCTCGACCAAGGCCCGTTCGGGGCGTCACCCTTCGAGCGCGCGCGTCGTGTCGTCGAACAGTTCCTCGACCGAGAACCGGCGCGGAATGAGCTTCTGGCGCAACGCGTAGTCGATGATGATCTCGAGGCTGCGGCGGTTGGCTTCGATGCCGAAGCGGAGCGGATCGAGCGGGGTGCCGAACTCCGGCCCGCCGTAAGCGCGCCGGCTCTCGCGCAAGAGGCGATAAACCTCGCGCACGACATCGGGGTGCGAACGCGAAATCGAGTCGCGGATCACCATCATGTGGTTGATCGGCACGCCGCCATGGCTCTCGGCCCAGCGGCGCGCGACCGCCTCGACGTCGGGCACGAGATGCTTGAGACGCGGATCCGGCAGCTTGTCGCCGACGATCGCCGCGTCGATCTCGCCGTCGAGCAGCATCTGCACGATCGTCTTGCCTTCCGGCGCACGCTCGACGAATGCCGGATCATGGTACTCGGCGAGATGCGGATCCTCGAACGTGATCCAGCGGATCGATTCGATGTCCACGCCGTAATCGTCCGCCAGAAATCCGCGCACCCAGGCGCCGGTCGTCTGCGTGTAGGCGCGCACGCCGACGCGGCGTCCGGAGAGATCACCGGGTGCGAGAGGACCGCGCTCGGGATTGTAGGCGATCGTGTGATGCTGCCCGCGTCCGACGACGGTCGCGGGGATCAGCACATACGGCTTGCCATATACTTTCGCCTGCAGGAAGGTCACGATCGCGAGCTCGCCGAGATCGTACTTGCCTTCGCGCACCAGCGGCTTGAACTGCGTGTTGGCGACCTTGACCTCGGGAATGTCGAACTCGACGAGGTCGGAGCGGACGTCGCCCTTCTTGAGCGCAGCAACGTTCGGATAATTGCCGAGCAACGTGTGCAGCTTGAGTTTCGTCGCGACTGTCACAACCGTCCTCCTATTTCGCGAGCGCCGGATAGAGAACCTGGGCGGTCTTGGCGAAAATCCATTCCTGGTCCTCTGCGGACAAGCAGGCGAGCGAGCTGCGCGCGGTCGCGAGCAGCTCCGGCAACGTCCCCTCCGAGGAGGGATAATTCGAGCCCCAGGCGAGCCGTGCAGCGCCGAATTCCTTGACCAGCTTCGGGAAGAACGTCTCGGGCGTCGCCTTGCCCTTGCGCACTTCGGCGAAGGTGCGCGGCGTGAGCTTCAGATATACGTTGGGAAAGTGCGCAAGATCGAACAGGCTGGCGGCGGCCGCATAGGGCGGCCCGTCTTCGAGCACCGGACGCGCGAGGTGGTCGAGGATGACGCGGACGTTCGGGAAGCGCTCCACCATGCGAACCACCTGCGGCAGCCCCTTGGCGGACATCTGCAGACAGATGGAGAGCCCGAGTTCGCCCGCGCACTCCCAGGCCGGATAGGATTTGGGATCGTCGAGCCACGACGCCTGTTCGCTCATGGTGCTGCCGAAGGTGAAAAGACGCATGCCAGTCAGCCCCTTCGAGAGCCAATAGCGCATCTTCTCCGGCGCATCCGGCGCCAGCACGTCGGCGGAGAATACGCCGGTGAAGCGATCCGGATGGGCAGCAACCGCGTCAGCCACATAAGAATTGTCGTGCCCGTAACAGGTTGAGGCCTGGACGATCGCCGACTTCTGCACCCCGGCCTGGTCCATGGCGGCCAGCATCTGCTCGAGGGAGACCGGCCGCGTGCGCGACCAGTCGGACTGATGTCCCCCAAGCGGTGCACGTGGATAACGATTGGTATCGGCCGAGATGATGTGAGGATGGATATCGATCGTTGTGGCGGGCATTACGTAAGGGAACCCCTAAATGCGGGCCGGATGGGCGGACCTGCGTCCATTCGGCTCTCGGAAACTATTTCTCGGTAGGACGGCACCTCATACTATAGAGGTGGGAAAAAGGAAGGTACTGCTCATATGAAAACAGTCGTGACAAGCGGACGTGGGTTTCGGGCCTACGCGGTTTCGTTCCTCGCGGGTTCTGTGCTCGCGCTCGCGGCGGCCGGCTCGCCCGCCTGGTCGGAGGATGCCTACCCCTCGCGCGTCGTGCGGATCATCGTGCCATACGGGGCCGGCGGCATTGCCGACGTGACCATGCGCATGGTGGCGGAGCAGATGAGCAAGAAGCTCGGCCAGACGTTCATCATCGAGAACAAGCCGGGCGCAGGCGGCGTCATCGGAATGAAGGCCGCGCTGTCGGCGCCGGCAGACGGCTACACGCTGAGCATGATCGGCGGCGGCCTGACCATCGCCAAGTCTCTGTTCAAGTCCCTGCCCTACGACCTCACCTCCGATCTCATCCCGATCTCGACCACGGCATCTTATGGCCTGGTCATTGCCACAAAGGCCGGCTCACCGCTGAAGACCGTGAAGGACGTGATCGCCGCCGCGAAGGCGAAACCCGGCAGCCTCAATTTCGGAACGATCAACCCGGGCAGCACGCAGCACCTCTCGGCCGAGCTATTCAAGAGCATGGCCGGGATCGAGGTGACGATGGTGCCGTACAAGACCACGCCGGAGCTGGCGACCGCGGTCATCCGCGGCGACGTCGACGTGGCGTTCGAGTACTACGCCGGATTCCAATCGCCCATCGAGAACGGCCAGATCGCGGCCATCGCCGCAACCGGCCCGAAGCGCGCCGCCGAACTGCCGAACGTCCCGACCGCCATCGAAAGCGGCCTGCCCGGCTACGACGTGACGAGCTGGAACGGGCTCGCGGCGCCCGTCGGCACGCCGGCGAACGTCGTCAAGATCCTCAATGCTGCCGTGAACGACGCCGTGAAGGCTCCGGAGGTCCAGAAGATTTCCAGTCAGAACGGCATGACGGCGGAAGGCAGTACGGTCGAGGATCTGCAGAAGCGCATCAAGTCCGACATCGCCAAGTGGGCGGACGTGATCCAGAAGGCCGGCATCGAAAAGCGCTGACGCCGGCCGTTCGGCCCGGAGCATGATCCCCGAAAATTGGATTCTGGTTTTCGGACAGGATCATGCTCAAACGTGAGCGTGCGGTGCTCAGGCAAACGAAACGGTGCCCCGAAGGGCAGACTCGTGTCCCGGATGCAGCGCGGTGCGAAGTGCCGCGCTGCAGATCCGGGGCCAGCTCCCTTAGCTTCGCTGAATTTAGACCCGGATCTGCGCTGTGTGCCGCAATCGAGTTTGCGCAGATCGCGCAAGCTCATCTGTGGGCTGCAGCGCGTCCGGGGAACGGGGCAGTATCCCAAACACAAACTCGCGTTCGACTGGAACGCGTCCAGGACGTGCGTGCGTGCGCGCTCACCCTTGTGGGAAGTTCAACTCGACCATGATCTTGTTCGGGTCCTGCACGAACAACTGACGCAGGCGGATGCCGGCAACTTCCTGCTCGCGAAATTCGACGCCGAGCGACTTGAAGCGGTCGCGCATGCCCTCGAAGTCCTCGCACACGAAGGCGACGTGATCGAAATTGCCGGTGTCGGACGACGAGCCGCCGCCGATTCCGTTGCGCGGCGGCACCAGGTGCACGACCGGGTCCTCGCCGCAATAGAGCCAATATCCCGGAAACGACAACGGTGGACGCGGGCCGGACGTCAACCCGAGCACGTTGCTGTAAAAGTCGCGCGTGCCCTCGAGATCATCGGTCCGCACCGTGACGTGGTTCAATTGCTTGAGCGGCATGGCGTCCTCCAAAGCTTTTTTCCAAGCATAGCCTGCGCATCCGCGCGCGCCAATGTGCCCGCTCCCATGCGGGGATGGTTTCATCCCCGCCGATACGGCGCATAGAGATTGAAGAGGTCGGCCGTCGCCCCCGCGGCCGTCCCGGCCGCCTCGATGAGCCCCGGCATGGTCACGGGCCGCGCGAACTCGGCCACCGCCCAGAGGTCCCGGTCCGACGCATCGCGGCTGCTCGCGAACACCCGCAGTTGGAGAAGCCCGCGCGGCGCGAGCACGCCCTGCAACGCGTCGGCGAGCTTCGCCGCCTGATCCGGCGGCGTGCGCGGATAGCGCGCGAGCAACAGGCGCGCGACCCGATCGGGATCGAGCGCGCTTGCCGCGCCTGGAACGCATTGTTCGGCCGCGACGCGCAGCCGGCCGATCGTGCGCGGCAAGAGGCGCCGGCTCCATGGAGTCGAATTCGGTCCCGAGACCGCCCGATAGGCCGGCGATTCGAGAACGGCCGGCGACGTGAGGTCGTAGAGCGCGAGCCAGCGCGGCCATCCGTCGAGGCAGACCCAGCGCGTACCAGTCTCGAAGCCCGGCAGCGCGCAGCGCTGCGGGAAGTGCTCCGTGTCGTACCAGTCGTTGAATTCGCCCTCGAGATGGGCCGGCGGCTCCATCATGACGAGCAACAGGCCTTTTCCCGGCATGGCGTTCTCTCAAACCGGCACGAACGCGCGTGCGCATCCTGCGCACGCCGAGCCGACCCGCAATTCTCGGGACATCACGCTCAGAGACGAGGTCACTCGTCCGCCTCGGTCATTCGGCCTTGGCCCCGGAGGCTTTCGCTACCTTGGCCCATTTGACCATTTCGCTGCGGATGTAGGCGCCGAATGCCTCGGGCGAATTGCCGATGAGCGACGCGCCCTGGCTGGACAGCTTCTGCTGAACCTCGGGCGATTTCAGCGCCGCCGCCACCGCGTCGTGCAGCTTGGCGACGATCGCGGGCGGCGTGCCGGCCGGCGCCACCATGCCGTACCAGTTCTCGGCTTCGACCTGCGGAAGCCCGAGTTCTGCCAACGTGGGGACATCGGGCAGCGACGGCGCGCGCGCCTTGCTGCCGACTCCCAGCGCCTTGAGGGCGCCCGACTTCACGTGCGGCAGCAGCACGGGAATATCCGCGAACATCATCTGCACCTGGCCGCCGAGCAGATCGTTCACCGCCGGCGCGGCGCCGCGATAAGGCCCGTGCACGATATCGTTGCCGGCCGTCATCCTGAACAGCTCGCCGGCCAAGTGCGGCATGCTGCCGGAGCCGGACGAAGCGAAATTGAGCTGCTTCGGCTTGGACTTCGCCAGTGCGACGAGGTCTTTTACCGAGGACACCGGCAGCTTCGCCGGGACGACCAGCAGTTCCGGAACGCTCGCGACGAGCGTGATCGGCGCGAAATCCTTGAGGGAGTCGTAGGGAACCTTGTCTTGCACGCTCACGCTGATCGACAACGCACCGGCGCTGGTGAGCGCGATCGTGTAGCCGTCCGGCGCTGCCTTGGCGACCACATCGGTGCCGATGACCCCGCCGGCGCCGCCGCGATTGTCGATGACAACCGATTGCCCGAGCAGATCCGACATCTTCTGTCCGACCACGCGCGCGATGATGTCGTTCGGCCCGCCCGCCGGGAACGGGACGATCAATCGAATCGATTTGCTCGGATAATTCTGGGCCGAGGCGGCGATCGGAAAGGCAAGAAGCGCAAGGCCGCAAACCAGACGCAATAAGAGCTGCATGAAACATCCTCCCTCTCGGCCGTCTGCTTTCGGCCTTGGCGATGTTTTGCCCGACCGGGCGGGCTTTGACAAACCTTTCCGCCCGCAGACCTGGCCTGGAATGTCCAATCGCCTCTGCCCGCTTTGAGGCTGCCCTCCCACGGCGTACCTCTTTCGCTCACGCCCGCCGCATTGACGCGCGCAGCGCCGGTCGTTAACGGGATCGGCCCGAGGAGGCCGCCATGGCAAACCAGAAGGAACAGGTTGCGCTCGGCTCGATTGCGGCCTCGGCCGGACTCACCATCGCGAAAGCCGTCGTCGGTGTCCTGACGGGCTCGCTCGCCATTCTGTCGGAAGCCGCGCATTCGCTGCTCGACCTCGTGGCCACCGTGATGACGTATGTCGCCGTCCGCATCGCCGACAAGCCGGCGGACGAAGAGCACCACTACGGCCACGGCAAGGTCGAAAGCGTGTCCGCGCTCGCGGAGACGGGCCTGCTTTTTCTGCTGTCGGCCATCGTGATCTGGGAGGCGGTGCAGCGGCTGCTTGCCGCCGGTTCGCACATGGTCGAGGCGACGCTCGCCGCCTTCGCGGTGATCGTCACGTCGATCGTCATCGATTTCTTCCGCGCGCGCCTTCTCTACCGGGTCGCCAGCGAGACATCGAGCGAGGCGCTCGAGGCCGACGCGCTGCACTTCAGCTCGGACATGTGGTCGTCGGCCGCGGTGCTCGTCGGATTGGCCGGCGTCGCGCTCGGATTCGAGTGGGCCGACGCGGCCGCGGCCATCGTGGTCGCCGTCTTCATCTGCATCGCCGGCTGGCGCCTCGGCCGGCGCACCATCGACACGCTGATCGACGCCGCGCCGGCCGGCGTGGCGGAGCGCATCTCGGCGCTCGCGAAACGCGTCAAGGGCGTCGTTGCGGTCGAGCGCGTGCGCGCGCGTCCCGTGGGTCCGACGTTGTTCGTCGATCTCACCGTCGCGGTGAGCCGGACCCTGCCGCTCGACCGCGTGACCAGCCTCAAGGACGGCATCACGCAGACGATCCGCGGCGAGATGCCGGAAGCCGAGATCAGCGTCACCATCGAGCCGATTGCGCTCAGCGACGAGACCGTTCTCGAACGCGTGATGGTCATCGCCCGCAATCGCGGATTGGCGGTGCACCACGTGACGGTCCACGCCATCGCGGGGCGGCTGTCGGTGTCGCTCGATCTCGAGCTCGACGGCAGCCTGGGTCTCGGCGCAGCCCATGAAATTGCGAGCGGGTTGGAAGCGGCGATCATCGACGAGCTCGGATCGGGGGTCGAAGTCGAAACGCACATCGAACCGCTGCAGGTCTCCGGCATCATCGGCCGGGATGCGCCGGCGGCGCGGGTCGAAGCCGTGCGCGCCGAGCTCTCCGCACTCGCCAGCTCGCACGGGCTCGTCGGCGACGTGCACGACGTGCGCGTGCGCGAGACGCGCGACGGCGAGATCGTCAATTTCCATTGCCTGGTCGAACCGAGCGTCACCGTGTACGAAGTGCACGAGCGGGTCGACGAGGTGGAGCGCGGCTTGCGCCGCCGCTGGCCCTCGATCAAGCGCGTGATCGGTCACGCCGAGCCGCGCTCGCCGAAAAAGATCCGCGATGTGACGTGAAGACGTAAAGCGAAATCGCCGCGCCGGATCGATAATCTATTTGCCATTTCGTCGGCGCCGCTCCGCCTCATCCCAGGCGGTGAGCGGCTGGAAATCGGGGACGAAGCCCAGTCCCTTCTGCGCGTCCGATGAGATCACCGTCTGCGAAGTGACGACGTCGACGAGCGCCGGGGCGTTCTGCAAGGCGCGCTTCAGCGCCGGGAGGAGCTCCTCCGGCTTTTCGACCCGCTCGCCATGTGCTCCGAGAGCGCGCGCCATTGCGGCGTAATCGGAATGCCGCAGGGTGGTGCCGACCACGCGGCCACCGTAGTTCATCTCCTGGTCGAGCCGCTCGATATTCCACGCGGCGTTATTGGAGACGACGAACACCGCCTTGGCGCCGTGGCGCACGGCCGTGTCGATTTCCATCGCGTTGATCCCGAAGGCGCCGTCGCCGTTGACCGAGATCACCCGCCGCTCCGGATGGGCGAGCGCCGCCGCGATGGCGAACGGCACGCCGACGCCGAGACAACCGAACGCGCCGGCGTCCATGTAGGTTCTGGTCTTGAGGCCGGTGCGCGCGAAGCTGAGCAGATCGCCGCCGTCCGCGATGCCGATGTCGTCCGGCTCGGCCACGGCCGCGATGGCATCGAAGATCGCACGCGGATGAATCTTGCCGTCGGACCCGAGCGCCGGTCGATCTTTCTCCGGCGCGTTCATGCGCTCGCGATGACGGCGGCGCAGGCCGTCGGCCCAGGCCCGGTCGAGCGCAGGCTCGCGATTGCCTGCCGCCTCGATCATCGCGTCGAGCGCGAGCGCCGGCGAGGCGAGCAGCTCGGGCTCGCCGCGGCGGTTGTCGATCAGTTCACCGGCGTTGTCGGCAATGCGGATGAAACATGCGTTCGGAAACACCGCGGGCGAGCCGTAGCCGAGCTGATAGTCGAGCTTGCGGCCGATCAGCAGCACGACGTCCGCGTCCGTCATGGCGGCGGCCCGCACCGCGGCGACGACCGAAGGATGATCGTCCGGCACCAGGCCGCGGCTCTCCTGGGTGT
>CAYVBN010000209.1:0-3114 GCA_964449645.1 uncultured Hyphomicrobiales bacterium | reverse complement strand
ACGACATCCGCGCCGTGATCGATCGGGCGGCACAGATAGGGCGTGGCGAGCGTGTTGTCGACGATGAGCGGCACGCGCGCGCGCCGTGCGATCGCGGCGACCGCTTCGATGTCGGTGATGACGCCACCCGGATTGGCGATTGATTCAATGAATATCGCCTTGGTTTTCGGCGACACCGCGCGCTCGAACGTGCTGATGTCGTCGGGGTCGGCCCACACCACGTTCCAGCCGAAGTTCTTGTAGGCGTGATTGAACTGATTGATCGAGCCGCCGTAGAGCTTCTTCGAGGCGACGAACTCGTCGCCCGGCGTCATCAGCGCGTGCATGACGATCACTTGCGCGGCATGCCCCGAGGCGACGGCGAGCCCCGCTGTGCCGCCCTCGAGCGCTGCGACGCGCTCTTCCAGCACCGCGTTGGTCGGATTGCCGATGCGCGTGTAGATGTTGCCGAACGTCTGCAGGCCGAAGAGCGACGCCGCGTGGTCGACGTCCTCGAATACGAAGGAGGTCGTCTGATAGATCGGCGTCGCGCGCGCACCGGTGGTGGGGTCGGGCTGCGCGCCGGCGTGCACGGCAAGCGTCGAAAAACCCGGAAGGCGTTCGGTCATGGCCGGTCCTTATGCTGCCGCGATCGAGGGTTTCGCGGGTGGCGAGGTGTTTATCGAACGGCGGTAAAGCGTCAAGACGCCGGGGAGCAGCGCCGGACCACACCGACGCGGCGGCCATCCGATTGCTTCTGATGGGCGCAGGGAAATCAGGATCCGCCACCGCTCTCGCGAAATGCGCGATCGGCCGCTTGCGTCGTGCCGCCGGCGGTCGTGGTCCGATTGAGCGTCATGCGTTGGACGCCGCGGCCCGCGATCTGCGCGCGCTTGGAGGTGAGGGTGCGGGTGTTGACGCCGATCCAGGCGATCTCGGAGGAGAGGCGGCCGAACTCGATTTTCGGGCAGCGGTTCATCACGACCTTGAGGCCGGCTTTCTCCGCGAGCGCGGCGGCCTCGTCGTTGCGGATGCCGAGCTGCATCCAGATGACGCGCGGCCGCGGATCCATCTGCAGCGCCTCCTCGACGATCGGCACCGCGTATTGCGAGGCGCGGAAGATGTCGACCATGTCGACCGGCTCCGGAATGTCCGCGAGCTTCGCGTAGACCTTCTGGCCGAGCAACTCCTTGCCGGCGATCCCCGGATTGACCGGGATCATCCGGTAGCCGTGCTCCATCAGATACTTGAAGGCGAAGTAACTCGGGCGGCTTTCCTTCGGCGACACGCCGACCATCGCGATGGTCTTCACCGTGTTGAGAATGCCGCGGATGTAGCTGTCGGGATAGCTGTCGTGATCCATCATGGGTGCCCGCCGCACGTCACATAGGCCGGTCTGATCGCGGGTTCAAGCGTGCAGACCGGGAGGCGGTCAGGCATTGGGGCTTTGTGCGGCCGCATGCGTCGCGCTTTGCGCGCTGAAGGCCGCGAGCGGTCCGAGCGTGAGAATCCCGCCCGTCACCGACAGGATCGCCGTATACGCCACGTCATCGACGCAGATCAGGCCGCATTGCCAGGCACGCAAGGCGACGAGGGCGACCGTGAGGCCGCCGCCCCACAAGGTCCCGGCGACGACCGCGCGCCGGATCGCGCCCGGCGACAGCCGTAAGGAAAGAACGTCGGCAAGCCGTGCAGCACGGGTCATCAGCGATCCTCCCATGTCGGCCGGCGCTTGTCGATGAAGGCACAGATGCCTTCTTCGGCGTCGCGCGCCAGCTTGTTCTCGACCATCACGTGGCTCGCGTAGGCATAGGCGTCCGTCAGGCCCATTTCGAGCTGGCGATAGAACGCCTCCTTGCCGATTTTCAGCACATGGCTCGACTTGGCGGCGATCTTGCGGGCGAAGTTCAGGGCCTCCTCGCGTTCGCGCCCGGGCGGCACGACCCGGTTGACCAGGCCGAAGCGATACGCGTCCTCGGCCGAGATCATCTCGCCGGTGAGCAGCATCTCCATCGCATGCTTGCGCGCGACGTTGCGCGAGAGCGCCACCATGGGGGTGGAGCAGAAAAGTCCGATGTCGACGCCCGGCGTGGCGAATTTCGCCGCCGATGACGTCACCGCGAGATCGCAGCTCGCGACGAGCTGGCAGCCGGCCGCCGTCGCGGTGCCCTGGATGGCTGCGATCACCGGCTTCGGCAGGCGGACGATTTCCTGCATCGTCCGGCTGCAGGTCTGCATGATGAACGCGTAGAACGCGCGTCCGCCGTCGGGATCGCTGCGGTGCGCCGTCATCTCCTTGAGGTCATGGCCAGCGCAGAAGGCGGGACCGTTGGCCGCGATGACGACGGCGCGCACGCTCCGCTCGGCTGCGGCCGCCGTGAGCGCCTCGAGCAGGGCGTCGAGGAGGGCTTGCGACAGACTGTTGCGGGCCGCCGGGCGGTTGAGCGTCAGGACGGCAATTCCGTCGATGTCCTCGCGCAGGAGGACCGGCGGGACGGCGGCAACGTCGAGGGCAGGGGCGGGCGCGGGCATCGGAGGCGGCCTTTCAAGCCGAACATGGTCATTGTATCCGATCATCGCCATCCGGCAGGCGGTGTCGAGGGGGAGGAAATGCGTGCGGCGTTGTTGACGGCGAGCGAACTCGAGCGACGCCTCTCGGTGGAGTTTCCCGAGACCTTTCACCCGAAAAGCGGGCTTGCGATCGAGGCGGTTCACTACGGCGGCTGCCGCGTGCGCCTCGGCGTCCGGCCGGAGATGCTGCGTCCCGGCGGCACGATCTCGGGCGGCACCATGATGACGCTGGCCGACGTGACCATGTACGTGGCGGTGCTCGCCTCGATCGGCTGGGTGCCGCTCGCCGTGACCACGAGCCTCAACATCAACTTTCTCAAGAAGCCGTCAGCCGGCGCCCTCATCGCGGAATGCCGCCTCCTGAAGCTCGGCAAGCGGCTCGCCGTGGGCGACATCGCGATCCGCCAGGAAGGCGAGGAAGACCTCGTCGCTCATGCCACGTCGACCTATTCCATTCCGCCCGCGTCCAGGTAGTTGGCGAGAGGTAATATAGAACCTATTTTTCAAGCCTTTGGAATTGCGTAATAATTTTCAAGTGACGGGCGTTGACCCGCAATGGGGGCT
>CAYVBN010000208.1:0-4089 GCA_964449645.1 uncultured Hyphomicrobiales bacterium | reverse complement strand
AGTATTTGGCGACGTCGTTGGCGATCGAAAAGGTGGTGAGCGCGCCGCGCGTCATCAGCAACTGCTTGCCGATCTCCACCACTTCGATCAGCTTGGTCGGATTGGAATCGAGGTCGACCATGTTGCCTGCCTCCCGCGCCGCCTGCGTGCCGCTTTGCATGCAGACGCCGACGTCGGCCTGCGCCAGCGCCGGCGCATCGTTGGTGCCGTCGCCGCACATGGCGATCAGCCGACCCTGCGCCTGCTCGCCGCGGATGTAGCGCAGCTTGTCCTCGGGCGTCGCCTCGGCGACGAAATCGTCGACGCCGGCCTCCGACGCGATCGATGCCGCCGTCGTCGGGTTGTCGCCGGTGATCATCACGGTCTTGATGCCCATTCGCCGCAGGGCCGCGAAACGTTCCTTGACGTCGGGCTTCACCACGTCCTTGAGGTGGATCACCCCGAGGATGCGGCCGCCTTCGACCAGTCCGAGGGGGGTGCCGCCGGAACGCGCGATCCGATCGACCGCCGCGCGAAACGCCGGCGGCTCCGCCAAGTCGCGCGCGCCCATGGCCCGGGCAAAGGAGAGCACCGAGTCGACCGCTCCCTTGCGCAGCTTGCGAGGACCGATATCGACGCCGGAGAGGCGCGTCATCGCGGAGAATTCGATGAACTTCGCCCCTTCAGTCGACACGGGACGGATTCCGTACGTCTCCTGCACCAGCGCGACGATCGACCGGCCTTCCGCAGTCTCGTCGGCGGCGCTAGCCAGCAGCGCTGCCTCAGCCGCTTCGCGCTCGCTCACGCCGGGCACCGGAATGATCTCGGTCGCCAGGCGATTGCCGAACGTGATGGTGCCGGTCTTGTCGAGCAGCAGCGTGTCGACGTCGCCGGCGGCTTCCACCGCGCGTCCGGACATTGCCAGCACGTTGAAGCGCACGAGCCGATCCATGCCGGCAATGCCGATGGCCGAGAGCAGCGCGCCGATGGTGGTGGGAATGAGCGTGACGAAGAGCGCCACCAGGACGACCACCGATATCGTGCCTCCGGCATAGCGCGCGTAGCTCGGAATGGTCACCGTCGCGAACACGAAGATGATGGTCAGGCCGACAAGCAGGATATTGAGCGCGATCTCGTTCGGCGTTTTTTGCCGCTCGGCGCCCTCGACCAGCTTGATCATGCGATCGAGAAAGGAAGAGCCGGGCGAGGAGGTGATGCGCACGATGATGCGGTCGGAGATCACCGTGGTGCCTCCGGTGACGGCGGAGCGGTCGCCGCCGGATTCGCGGATCACGGGTGCCGACTCGCCCGTGATTGCCGCCTCGTTGACCGAGGCAATGCCTTCGACCACCTCGCCGTCACCCGGGATGACGTCGCCGGTCTCGCAGATCACCAGGTCTCCCGGCTCCAGCTCCTCCGCCGAAACACCCTCGTAGCATTCGTAATTGTCCGGAGAGAGAATGCGTTTCGCCCGGGTTTCCGTGCGGGTCTTGCGGAGGGTGTCCGCCTGCGCCTTGCCGCGCCCTTCAGCCACCGCTTCGGCGAAGTTGGCGAAGAGCACCGTGAACCACAGCCAGACGACGATCTGGAGCTCGAATACGACCGGTTGGCCGTTCGCGGTGTCACGCACGAGCAGGACCGTCGTCAGCAGCGTGACCATCTCCAGCACGAACATCACCGGGTTTTTGGCGAGCGTGCGGGGGTCGAGCTTCACGACGGCTTGGCTGATCGCGGGAAGCACGACCTTCGGGTCGAGCACGGTGGCGACTGGCATTCGCTTGCGCAGCTTCGAGCTTTCCATTGGGCTAACTCCGAACCATCCGGATCAGAAAAGCATGCCGGCCTGCATGGCGAGCTGCTCGACGATCGGGCCGAGCGCGAGCGCCGGAAAGAACGTGAGACCGCCCACGATGAGGATCACGCCGGCCAGCAGCCCGACGAACAGGCCGCCGGTGGTAGGGAAGGTGCCGAGCGAGGGCGGCACCGACTTCTTGACGGCCAGCGAACCGGCGATCGCAAGGGTGGGGATGATCATCCAGAACCGGCCGACGAACATCGCGACGGCGCCGCTCAAATTGTAGAACAGCGTGTTGCCGGACAGGCCGGCGAAAGCCGAGCCGTTGTTGCCGGTCTGCGAGCTGTAGGCGTAGAGGACCTCGGTGAACCCGTGCGGGCCGGCATTGGCGATCGAGGCGACGGCCGGCGGATAGACGACGGCGATCGCGGTCCAGCCCAGGATCATCAGCGGCAGGACCAGAATGGCGAGCATCGCCATCTTGACCTCGCGCGCCTCGATCTTCTTGCCGACATATTCCGGCGAGCGGCCGACCATCAGCCCCGCGATGAACACCGTGAGCACGACGAACAGCAGCATGCCGTAGAGGCCCGCGCCGACGCCGCCGATGATGATCTCGCCGAGCTGCATGTTGATCAGCGGGATCATGCCGCCGAGCGCGGTGAACGAATCGTGCATGGCATTGACCGCGCCGCACGACGCCGCGGTCGTGACCACGGCGAAGAGGGCGGAGGCGACGATGCCGAAGCGGACCTCCTTGCCCTCCATGTTGCCGCCGGAAAGTCCGAGCGCCTGCAGCGTCGTGGTGCCGCCGGCTTCCGCCCAGTAGGCGACGGCAACGCCGGCGAGGAACAACACGCCCATGGCGGCGAACAGCGCCCAGCCCTGGCGTTGGTTCCCGACCATCCGGCCGAACACGTTGGTGAGTGCCGCTCCGATCGCCAGGATCGAAATCATCTGCACGAAATTCGACAGGGCGGTCGGATTCTCGAACGGATGCGCGGCATTTGCATTGAAGAAGCCGCCGCCGTTGGTGCCGAGCATCTTGATGGCGACCTGCGACGCGACGGGGCCCACCGCGATCGTCTGCCTGGCGCCTTCCAGCGTGGTTGCCTCGACATAAGGCCCGAGCGTCTGGGGCATGCCCTGCCAGACGAGGAAGAGCGCATAAGGGACGCAGATCGGGATCAGCACGTAAAGGATGCAGCGCGTGATGTCGGTCCAGAAATTCCCGATGCTCCTGGCGGAGGCGCGGGAAAAGCCGCGGATCAGCGCGACGGTGAGCACAATTCCGGTCGCCGCCGAGAGGAAGTTCTGATGCGTCAGTCCCAGCATCTGCACCAGGTAGGACATGGTGCTTTCGCCGCCGTAGTTCTGCCAGTTGGTGTTGGTGATGAAGCTGACGGACGTGTTGAAGGCGAGATCGGGAGCGACGGCGGTCTGGCCCGCCGGGTTGAACGGCAGCAGGGCCTGGAGCCGCATGAGCGCATAAAGGATTGCAAAGCCGCCGATTTGGAACAGCAGCATGGCCAGGGCGTAGCCGAGCCAATGCTGCTCGCGTGTTTCGTCGACGCCGGCGATCCGGTAGAGCGCGGTCTCGACCGGCCGCAGAACCGGCGACAGCAAGGTGCGCTCGCCGCTGAAGACGCGGGTCATGTAGCCGCCGAGGACCGGCGTGAGCGCCACGAGAACCAGGCAGAAAAGCAGGATTTGAAGCCAACCGGCGAAGCTCATGGCGTACCCCCTCAGAACCGTTCCGGGCGGATCAGCGCGTAGGTGAGATAGACCAGGAGGCCGAGCGCCATCAGAGCGGCGAGCCAGTAATCGATGCCCATGACACAAGCCCTTCAGAGACGGTCGCAGGCGAAGACGTAGCCGATCGAAATGCCGAACAGGACGGCGCCGACGGCCAGCATGGCGAGATCGAGCACGGAATCCTCCGTCATCGGAATGACGAGGAATTAGGCTTCGGCGAATAAGGAATCGATGCGGATTGCGGCGATGCCGCATCAAGATGAAATAAAGGAAACCGAGAGGCCGTTCGGACCCTTGCAAGTGGCGGCTGCCACGCGGGGTCTTTCGATTCTATCGTGCCGATGCACGCGTGGAAATTGACAGGCGGCGCAACGGACGCTGCACTTCAATCGTCAGATGCCGTTCCGGACGTGCGTGGGCTAGCTCTTGACCTTCACGTAGGAACCGGGGGCGTCCTCGATCGGCTTGAGCTTGCCGCTGCCGGGCGCGCGCGCCGGCACGCGGCGGGGATCCTGCTGCGTCAGCCACGCGAACCAGTCCGGCCACCACGAGCCGGGATG
>CAYVBN010000207.1:0-5205 GCA_964449645.1 uncultured Hyphomicrobiales bacterium | reverse complement strand
CGACTCCGTCGAGGACACCGACGTCATCATCGTCATCGGCGCCAATCCGGCGGCCGCGCATCCGGTCTTTGCCTCGCGCATGAAGAAGCGGCTGCGCCAGGGCGCCCGGCTCATCGTCATCGACCCGCGGCGCATCGATCTCGTGCGCACGCCACACGTCGAGGCCGATTACCACCTGCCGATCCTGCCCGGAACGAATGTCGCCATATTGACCGCGCTCGCGCACGTGATCGTAACCGAGGGCCTGGTGAACGAGAAGTTCGTCCGCGAACGCTGCGAATGGGATGCCTTCGAAGAGTGGGCTTCCTTTGTCGCGCAGCCACACCATAGCCCCGAAGCGGTGGCGAAGGTCACGGGCGTCCCGGCGCAAGCGATCCGCGGCGCCGCCCGGCTGTACGCCACCGGCGGCAATGGGGCGATCTACTACGGGCTCGGCATCACCGCGCACAGCCAGGGATCGCCCGCCGTGATCGCCATCGCCAACCTCGCGATGGCGACCGGCAACATCGGCCGGCCGGGAGTCGGCGTCAATCCGCTGCGCGGACAGAACAACGTCCAGGGCTCGTGCGATATGGGATCGTTCCCTCACGAGCTCTCCGGCTACCGACACATCAGCGACGACGCCACCCGCAGCATGTTCGAGGCGCTGTGGGGCAAGAGCCTCGACAAGGAACCGGGCCTGCGCATCAACAACATGCTGGACGCGGCGTGCGAGGGCTCGTTCAAGGCGCTCTACATCCAGGGCGAGGACATTCTCCAATCCGACCCCAACACCCAGCACGTCGCGGCGGGCCTGTCGGCCATGGAATGCGTCGTCGTTCAGGATCTCTTCCTGAACGAGACCGCGAACTACGCGCACGTGTTCCTTCCCGGATCGACCTTCCTGGAAAAGGACGGCACGTTCATCAACGCCGAGCGCCGCATCCAGCTCGTGCGCAAGGTCATGGAGCCGAAGGCCGGAATGGCCGACTGGGAGATCACGCTCGCGATCAGCAAGGCGCTCGGCTATCCGATGCACTACAATCATCCATCGGAAATCATGGACGAGATCGCACAGCTCACGCCGACGTTCGCGGGGGTTTCCTTCAAACGCATCGAGGAACTCGGCTCGCTCCAGTGGCCGTGCAACGAAAAGGCGCCCGAAGGCACGCCGGTGATGCACATCAACGGCTTCGTGCGCGGCAAGGGCAAATTCGTCGTCACCGAATACATCCCGACGGACGAGCGGACGGGACCGCGCTTCCCTCTCCTCCTCACCACGGGCCGCATTCTCAGCCAATACAATGTCGGTGCGCAGACCCGCCGGACCGCCAACGTCGTCTGGCACGAGGAGGATCGTCTCGAAATCCATCCGCACGACGCCGAGCAGCGCGGCATACGCGACGGCGACTGGGTCAAACTCGCGAGCCGGGCGGGCGAAACGACCCTGCGGGCGCGCATCACCGAGCGGGTCGCACCCGGCGTGGTGTACACGACCTTCCATCATCCGAGCACGCAGGCCAACGTCGTCACGACCGAATACGCGGACTGGGCGACGAGCTGTCCCGAATACAAGGTGACGGCGGTGCAGGTATCGCCGTCGAACGGCCCGACCGCGTGGCAGGACCAGTACGGCGAGCTCGCCCGCAAGAGCCGCCGCATCGCGACGATCGAGGCTGCGGAGTAGCCGGCCGTGTCGTCCTTCGCCCGCGTGGCGCGTTCAGCCTGGCGCTACCAGGGTTACTCTTGTGGCGAGCGCCTCATCCCTGAGGAGACAGCCATCGCGTTCACCTACGATGGCGGCTCCTACGCGGTGATGATGGCGACGCCGCAGGACCTCGAGGACTTCGCGCTCGGATTCAGCCTTGCGGAAGGACTCGTCGTCTCGCCCGATGAGATACGGGACCTCGAGATCGTGCAAACAGACGCCGGCATCGAGCTGCACATGTGGTTGAGCGAGCCGCGCGCCGCGGCTCTGAACGATCGGCGCCGCTATCTCGCCGGACCGACGGGATGCGGGCTCTGCGGCATCGAGAGCCTGACGGAGGCCTTGCGCCCTCCCCGCAGCGTCCACCCCGGCCGGACGTTCGCCCCCTCAGACATCATGCGGGCGCTCGAGACGCTGCCGGCCATGCAGGAGCTCAATCGGCAGACGCGCGCGGTCCATGCGGCCGGGTTCTGGGAGCCCGAAAGCGGTCTCGTGGCGCTGCGCGAGGATGTCGGCCGGCACAACGCCCTCGACAAGCTCGGCGGCGCGCTAGCGCGAGAGGGTGTTTCCGGCCCTATCGGCATGGTCCTGCTCACCAGCCGCGTGTCCGTGGAAATGGTGCAGAAGGCGGCCGTGTTCGATATCCCGGTGCTGGTTGCGGTCTCGGCGCCGACCGCGCTGGCGGTCCGCACCGCCGAGGCCGCCGGCATCACGCTCGTCGCCGTCGCGCGCGGCGACGGCTTCGAAGTCTTCACGCACCACCATCGCATCGCACGAGAATCGATCACCCATGTCGCCTGACAACCTCGTCTACATGGCCAACCAGATCGGCAGGTTCTTCGCCACGTTGGGACCGGAGGAGGCCGTCGCCGGCACGGCCGACCACATCAGCAAGTTCTGGGATCCCCGCATGCGCGCCGCGATCATCGCGCATGTGGCGTCGGGCGGCGAAGGCCTGACCCCGTTCGTGCGCCAAGCGGTCGAACAGTTGAAAATGCCGGACATCAAGCCCTGAGCGTGCCGGGCACCAACTCCTGAGCGCGCGAGAGAGCACCGCGACGCTGCGTGCGGTACACACAGCAGCACATACATCTGCCGTCTTGTTCCCGCTTCGTGGACTGAAGAATTCACGGGCGAGCTTGTTGCTCTTCTTTTGATATCCTGAGCCGGCGCAAGAGCCGCCGCGGCGGCGATTTTCAGAATACCTGCCGTTCATAACTGACGCAAAGGCGGGCGAGCGCTGGTCAACAGCCGTCATCTCGCAACGAGATGCTGCTGCAGATCGCGCATTCACGCGCTGCGAGACGCGAATTCGATAAAAATCTCCGGTTTTCCTCGACGACAACTTAACCACATTCCCTAACCGAACCTTAATGCGCGCCGCCCTACCCTGCCCGTGCAAATGGGAACGAGGGGTGTGGGAATTCGCAGCCAGGAGGCTGGCGATGGACACGGGTCTGGTAGTCAAGGCGGCGGTCGGCGCAGTCCATGCGGACTACGCGCGGCCCGCGCCTGCGCCCGTGCAGCAGGCGGTGCCGACCGATCTCTCCCCGGGTAAGAGCGTCACCGTCGCATCCGAAGTCACGGCGCCGCGCAACGACATGCCGCGCCCGCAGGACACCTTCACGCACGACGTGCTGCTCGATCCGCAGAGCCGCGAGGTCGTCTACCGGGTGATCGACGTGCGCTCGCGCCAGGTCGTGCGGCAGATCCCGGAGGAAGCGTTCCTGCGCATGCGTGCCTACTCGCGCGCGATCGCCAGCGGGCAGAGCCCGCAAGAGGCGCAGAACCACGCCGATCTGCAGGCCTGATTTCCGTCTTCCTTCCGTCGCGGCCGGCCTGCCCGGCGCATCGCCGCGCGGGCGGTATTTGCCATGGTTAATTTGAAGTTATTTTGTTTGGTTAATCATCAGTAAATAAGCAAAGCGCTAACATTAAAGGGCTTTTGCCCAAGTCGTAATTCATTAACCATGTTTTTTTACCTGCCGTTACACCCCCCCATGCGAAGACGATGCCCTCGATCCATGTGATCGAAGACCGCCAGTACGGCACACGACCAGAAAGGTTCGAACATGTCTGATATCGTCCTCTCCGCCGGCGTGCGGCAGAATCTGCTCTCGTTGCAGAACACTGCCAGCCTGATGAGCACCACTCAGAACCGGCTCGCGACGGGCAAGAAGGTCAACTCGGCCCTCGACAACCCGACCAACTTCTTCACCTCTCAGGGACTGCAGAACCGCGCCAGCGACCTCAACGCGCTGCTCGATTCGATCGGCCAGGCGCAGTCGACGCTGCAGGCCGCCAACCAAGGCATCACCTCGCTGACGAGCCTCGTTCAGTCGGCGAAGTCGATCGCCAACCAGGCCCGCCAGATCGCCCAGCCGCAGCAGACGTACCAGGCGGTCTCCGCGACCGGCTCGGTGGACGTGAGCGAGACGCAGGGCTCGTTCACGGGCGGCACCTTCACGACCCCCACGGCAGCCGGCACGCTCGATCTCGACGTCACGGTCAGCGGCACGACTGTCAACCTGCATGCAGCCGTCGCCTCCGGCGCCGACATCAGCGCCACGCGTGACGCGATCAACGCGGCGATCACCAGCAACGCCACGACCAACGGTCACGTGACTGCCACCATTTCCGGCGGCAAGCTCAAGATCGACGACCTCGACAGCGACACCGACGTCACGGTCCAAGCCAATGCCACCTCGGCGTCGGTCGGCCTGACCACGGACTCGTCTACCGACACCGCGATCGACTCCACCAACCTGCTCGATGCCGTCGCCGGTCTCGCCGGCACGACCCTGACGGTCACCGCCAACGGTGGCACACCGAAGAACATCACCTTCGGCAACGCCGCCGACCAGGTGTCGACCTTCTCCGAGCTGCAGGCCGCCCTCAACGGCAGCAACGTCTCCGCCAGCCTGACCACCAACGGGTCGGCGCAGAACCTGACGCTGACGGTCGCCGGCACCACCGGCACCCAGAACTCGCTGACGATCGCCGGCGACGCCGGCGCCATCCTCGGCGGCAACATCACCAACGGCACCACGACCGGCACGGCCAACGCCATCACGCCGGACTCGTCGCGCGCCAACTTCGAGACGCAGTACAACAACCTGCTCTCGCAGATCGACGCGCTCGCCGGTGACTCCTCCTACGGCGGCATCAACCTGCTCAATGGCGACACCCTCAAGGTCGTCTTCAACGAGAAGGGCACGAGCTCGCTGACGATCCAGGGCGTGACCCTGAACTCCGCCGGCCTCGGCCTCGATGCCATCTCGTCTGGCGGTTTCCAGAGCAACACCACGATCGATGCCACGCTCGACAAGCTCAACACGGCATTGACCACCCTGCGCACCCAGGCCTCGAACTTCGGTTCGAACGTCACGGTCGTGCAGACCCGTCAGGACTTCACCAAGAACCTGATCAACACGCTGCAGACCGGTGCCGACAGCCTCGTGCTCGCCGACACCAACGAAGAGGGCGCCAACATGCTGGCCCTGCAGACCCGCCAGCAG
>CAYVBN010000206.1:0-7963 GCA_964449645.1 uncultured Hyphomicrobiales bacterium | reverse complement strand
AATGGCCTCACGCGCCAGTATTCGCTGTGCGGCCAGCCGGAAGACCGCACATTCTGGCGCCTGGCGGTGCTGCGCGAGCCGGAAAGCCGCGGCGGGTCGTCGTACATCCACGATGTGCTCAAGGCGGGCGACATCGTGCAGACGCGCGGACCGCGCAATCATTTCGAGCTCGTGCCGAAAAAGGCGTACCTTTTCATCGCCGGCGGCATCGGCATCACGCCGATCCTGCCGATGGTGATGCAGGTGGCAGGCGAAGGAGCACGCTGGCGGCTCGCCTATGGGGGGCGCAGGCGCGCGTCCATGGCCTTTGTGGACGAGCTGTCCGGTTACGGCGACCGCGTGAACTTATATCCGCAGGACGAATGCGGCCTGCTCGATCTCGATAAGCTGCTCTCGGATGTCTCGGACGACGACGGTGTCTTTTGCTGCGGCCCGAATTCGCTCATCACTGCCGTGGAGGAGCGCTTTCGCGCCGGTGCCGCGAAGGGCTCGCTCTACGTGGAGCGCTTCACGCCGCTCGACCGGCCCGTCGACGGCGCATCCAGCGGCTTCGATGTGGTGCTTGGCCGGAGCGGCAGGGTCGTGCGGGTCGCGCCGAACGAGACGGTGCTCGACGCGCTCGCCGGCGCGGGCGTGATTGTGCCGTGCTCCTGCCGCGAAGGGATTTGCGGGACATGCGAGGTCGCAGTCATGCGCGGCCGTCCTGATCATCGCGACCAGGTCTTGAGCGAGGCCGAGAAGGCGGCCGGCAAGACAATGATGGTCTGCGTTTCGCGCTCGCTCGATCCCATTCTCGAACTCGACCTGTAAGCGACGATGCGAGCACCAGACGACATCACTGCCATCAGCGACCAAGGGGCGACCCTGGGGCCGGCGCTGCAGGTCGAGAACCTGTCCAAGCGCTTCGGGGGATTGAACGCGGTCCAGAACGTCAGCTTTTCCATCGAGCAGAACAGCTTGACGGCGGTGATCGGGCCGAACGGCGCGGGAAAGACGACGCTGTTCAATCTGGTAACTGGAATCTATCCGCCGGACGACGGGGAGGTGAAGTTCTTCGGCGCCCGGATCAACGGCCTGTCTCCGTTCGAGATCGCGGAGGCCGGTCTCGTGCGCACCTTTCAGTCGGCGCGTGTTTTTCCCGGCATGACGGTGCTCGAGAACGTGCTTTCCGGGGCGCACCTCACGGTCCGGTCGGGATTGTTCCAGCAGATGCTGTGGCTGCCGAAAGCACGACGGGACGAGCGTGCGCTCGTCGCGCGCGCCGGGACGCTGCTCGACATCGTCGGGCTCGGCCGCTTTCGCGACACGCGGGCCACGGATTTGCCGATGGGCGCCCAGAAGCTGCTGGAGCTCGTCCGGGCGCTCATGGCGCGTCCGCGCGTTCTCCTGCTCGATGAGCCTGCTGCCGGCCTGAACGATTCAGAAACGGCGGAACTCGCCACGATGCTCAAGGCGGTGCAGCGGAGCGGCGTCACGATCATCCTGGTGGAACACAACATGCCGCTGGTCATGGGGATCGCGGACCGGGTCGTCGTTATCGACGCCGGGCGCATCGTCACGAGCGGCTCACCCGCGGAGATCCAACGCGACAGCCGCGTGATCGCCGCATATGTCGGTGAGCTTGAGGACAACCGTTGATGCTGCGGATCGACAGCCTTTGCGCCGGTTATGAAGGCGTCGACGTCCTTCACGACGTCGGTCTGCTGGTCGGACCCGGCGAGATCGTCGCCCTGGTCGGCGCCAACGGTGCGGGCAAGTCGACGATTCTCAAGGCGATTTCCGGTCTCATTCCCATTCGGTCCGGCTCGGTTTCGTTCGATGGAGAGCCGATCGATCGCCTGTCGATCTCGGCCCGAATCCGCCGCGGCATCGTGCATGTTCCGGAAGGACGCCAGGTCTTCGGCGCGCTCAGCGTTTTCGACAACCTGAGGCTCGGCGCGTACTTGCGCACGCGTGAAGCCGGTGAAAACGACCTGCGGAGCGAAGTCCAGAAGATCGGCAGGTACTTTCCGGTCCTGCTGGAGCGACTGGACGAGCCCGCCGGCAATCTCTCCGGCGGCCAGCAGCAGATGTTGGCGATTGCGCGCGGGCTCATGGCGAAGCCGCGCCTCATTCTGTTTGACGAGCCCTCGCTCGGCCTCGCCCCCAAGCTGGTCAGCGATATTTTCCACCTTATCAGCAGCTTGCGTGAGCTCGGCCTCTCGATGCTGCTCTCCGAACAGAATGCCAAGCTGGCGCTGAAGATTGCCGATCGAGGTTACGTGGTCGAGAACGGGTGTGTGGCGCTGTCCGGAACGGGCCGGGACCTGCTCGGGGAACCGACGGTGATCGAGCGATATCTGGGCTTGCGTTCCGCCATCAACGCCGGTGAGGGACCGCTGCATGAGAGCCTCGTTGCACGCCTGCGGACGGCCCTGTCGTAGGGGGCTTCCCCGCGGCTCGCGACGCTCACGCGAGCGGCATGGTGAAGCGCAGCGCCGTCGCAAGCAGGCCCTGCCGATAGTAGAAGCGGTGGCCGAGCGTGTTGGAGAGCGCGGCGTCGAGCACCAGCTTTGCGCAACCGTGCGAACGGCCTTCCGATTGAAGCCATTGCATCAACGTGCGGCCGAATCCGCGTCTGCGCGAACCCTCCTCGGCCACGAGGTCGTCGACGTACAAATGCTTGCCGTGCACCAGATTGTCGAGGATGCGAAAGCCCGCCAAGGCGACCGGGCGGGAGTCTCGCCAGATTGCAACCAGGCGGTAGCCCGCAGGAGCCTGCCGCTGCCAGCGTTCGACGAATTCCTGTTCGGAGGAGAGGTGCGGCCGAAGCTGATGCATCAGTTCGTAGCACGCCGCCACCTCGGTTTCGGTGTCGACGATACGAATGTTTGCAGTGGAGGACGACGTCGCGCCAGAGGGGTTCGGGTTCATATTGTCTTACGCCGCACCCAGTTGTCGTGGAATCGGTGGCGCAAACTTCAGTCCGACGCCGATGCGGTTCCAACTGTTGATGGCCGCAATCGCAACGGTCAGGAGCACCAGTTCAGTCTCGGTGAAGTGGCGCCGCACGGCGTCGTAGCTCGCGTCGGAGGAGCTCCCGGCTGTGAGGCTGGTCAGATCCTCGGTCCAGGCGAGCGCGGCGCGCTCCTTCTCGGTGAAGATACCCGCATCCCTCCAGGCGGCGACGAGATCGAGCTTCGCCGGCTCCACGCGTGCATTCCGGGCGAGGTTCAGATGGTGCTGCACGCAGAAAGCGCAATCGTTGATCTGCGATGCCCTGAGCTTGACGAGTTCCAGGAGGCCCTTGTCGAGCGCGTCGTCGGCAGCCCGCCCAAAGGCGCGGAGCGCGGCAAAGGCCTGAGGGGCGAGCTTGCCGAATGTCTCATAGCTCACGCGCGGATGCTCGCGGGACAAGGCTGCTTTCTCCCCATGGCCAGGCATGATATCAGGGCACGATCAACATATCAGGGCCCTGATAAGATGAGCAAGCGCATTCGCGGCCCCGCTGTGCCCGAGCCCGGACAGGGCAAGCGGGGTGCCCGAGGCCATCTCGGCTATCTTCTGCGGCAGGCCGCCGGCGCCCATCGGCTTCGGATGGACCGGGCGCTCGCCACGCTCCACGTCACTCCCCCGCAGTTTTCGGTTCTGACCATGCTGGCGGCATATCCGGGCCAGTCCAATGCCGATCTGGCACGGCTCGCGCTTCTCACTCCGCAGACCATCAGCGGCATCATCTCCAATCTGGAGCGCATGGGAGCGATCGAGCGTGAGCCGCATGCCGTTCACGGACGCATCCAGCAATTGCGGCTGACCGAAGAAGGCCGCGCGTTGCTCGCCAAGTGTCGCGCGCGCGTCCATGCGGTTGAGCGCGATCTGGGAGCCAGGCTGCGCCCGTCGGAAGAGCAGGTCATCCGACGCTGGCTGGTCGACGTTGCCTTGGCCGACGACAGGCCTGCCCGGTCGCCGAAACGGACCGGGTCCCAGCGCCCGGAATGAGGGGTGGACGGCTTGTCCCAATTTTGGGACTAAGGGCGAATCTATCGAACCAGAGAGATCCGTCGATCAAATGTTCGTCGAAGCTAGTATGCGGAAAACATTAAGCTTTACTCCGGTCATGTGCTCTGACATGATGAGGCGACATTCGTGCCAATAAGGGTACAATCCGTTTCTGTTCGCGTATTTAAGCCGACAGGCCGTTGGCCGTTTGGGCGCACATGAAGCCAGCCCCGTTTCGTTACCATGCGCCCTCGACGGTCGATGAGGCGCTTCGCCTTCTGGCGGAACTCGGGCCGCAGGATGGACGCATCCTGGCCGGCGGACAGAGCCTCATCCCGACGATGGCGTTCCGCATGGCGCGCCCGCCGCATCTGATCGACATCAACGGCATTTCCGAGCTCCGTCGCGCTGAGGAGGCGGACGGCGTCCTGCGCATCGGCGCGTGCGTCCGGCACAAATATTTCGAAGGCGATGACATCGCGGGCCCGACCGGACGGCTCTTGCGCCGCGTGGTGCGTCACATCGCGCATGCGCCGATCCGCACGCGCGGCACGTTTGGCGGCAGCGTGGCGAACGCCGATCCGGCATCGGAATGGTGCTGCCTCACGGCGGCGCTCGACGGTGTTGTCATTGCACGCAGCACGGGCGGCTCGCGTTCCATCGCGGCGAAGGATTTCTTCACCGGCGTGATGTCGACCGACCTGCACGAGGACGAGATGATCGTCGGCGTGGAACTCCCGGTGCTGCCGGACGACACGCGCGTCGGCTTTTCGGAGTTCAGCCGGCGGGCAGGCGATTTCGCCATTGCCATGATGCTGGCCGCCTATCGGGTGGTCGACGATCGGATCGCCGATGTGAGGCTCGGCGTCGGCGGTGCCGAGGGCGCGCCGAGACGCATCCCGGAAGTCGAGGCGGCCCTGAACGGGCGCCCCGCGACGGTCGAGACGTTCGCCGCGGCTGCGGCGGTTGCCGCCGAGGCGGTCGATCCGTTCGAGGATCACAACAACACGGTCGATTTCCGCCGGGCGCTGGTCGAAACGCTGACGCAGCGGGCGCTGGAGGAGGCGGCGTGAACGAAAGAGTCCCGATCGTGCTCGACATCAACGGCCGCGCACATCGGCTCGCCGTGGAGCCGCGCAAGATTCTCGCGGACGCGATCCGCGACGATTGCGGCCTGACCGGCACGCATCTCGGCTGCGAGCACGGGGTCTGCGGCGCCTGCACCATTTTGCTCGACGGCGAGCCGGTGCGCGCGTGCCTCATGTTCGCCGTCCAGGCCCAGGGCCGCGAGATCCGCACCGTCGAAGGTCTTCAGAGCAAGGGATCGCTGCATCCGCTGCAGAAGGCCTTCATCGCGCATCACGCGCTGCAGTGCGGGTTCTGTACGCCGGGGTTTCTCATGCTCGCGGTCGGCACGTTGGAGCGCAACCCCGACATCTCCGATGCCGAGCTGGTCGAGGTCCTGTCATCCAATCTGTGCCGCTGCACCGGCTACGAGAACATCGTCAAGGCGGTGCGTGCCGTGGCGTCCGAGCTGAGGGCCGCGCGGTGACGGCCGCGAAGGGCCAGATCGGCCGGTCGGTCACGCGGCTCGAAGACCTGCCGCTCGTCACCGGGCAGGGACGCTTTGCCGCCGATGTGTCGTTCCCGCACCAGCTCCACATGCGTCTCGTGCGCTCCTCGCATGCGCACGGGATCATCAGGGCGATCGAGGTCGCGGAAGCGAGCGCGCTGCCGGGCGTGGTCGCGATCTGGACGTCGGCGGACATCGCGGATCTCCCGCCGATCGATTTCCGCGAGGGAGCGATCGAGCGGCTGGCGCCCTTCCGCCAGCCCGTGCTCGCGCGCGAGCGCGTGCGCTATGTCGGCGAACCGATCGCGGCCGTGTTCGCGGACGATCCCTATGTGGCGGAAGACGCGGCCGAGCTCGTGTCGGTCGAGATCGACGAGCTGCCGGCCGTGGTCGACGCCGCCGATGCGCCGGGCGAATTCGCGGCGGGCTGTTCGACGGAAGCGACGATCTGCCGGCAGGGCTACGGAAAGGTCGAGGAGGCTTTTGCGAAAGCCGCGACCGTCGTCGAACTCGACTTGCTGGTCGGGCGCCATTCGGGCGTTCCGCTCGAGACGCGCGGCGCCATTGGCCGTTACGATGCCGCCCGCGACGTCCTCGAGCTGCATGGCGCCGCCAAAGTCCCGCACCGGAATCGCGAGTCGCTGGCCAAGATGTTCGGGCGCAGCACCGCGGGCGTGCATCTCTACGAAGGTCACGTCGGCGGCGGGTTCGGCGTTCGCGGCGAGATCTATCCGGAGGACGTCCTGGTCCTTGCTGCCGCCATGCGGCTGGGACGGCCGGTCAAGTGGATCGAGGATCGCCGCGAGCACATGATCGCGGCGAACCACTCGCGGCAGCAACGCCACAGGATCCGCGCGGCGGTCGACGGGAACGGGCGGCTGCTCGCGATCGACGACGATTTCTTCCATGACCAGGGCGCCTATCTGAGGACGCACGGCACCCGCGTCGCCGACACCGCCTGCGCGATGCTGCCCGGCCCGTATCATCTGCCGCACTACCGCGCCAACGCGCATATCCGGCTGACGAACAAGACTCCGGCCGCGACCTATCGGGCGCCCGGCCGCTACGAGACGAATTTCGTGCGCGAGCGTCTGATGGATGCGATCGCCGCGCGGCTCGGGCTCTCGCGGGTCGAGGTCCGGCGGCGCAACCTGATCGCGCCGCAGGAGATGCCGTTCGAGCGGCCGCTCGCCGCGCTGGGAGACGACGTCGTCCTGGATTCCGGCCAGTATGAAGCGCTGCTCGACAAGGCGCTGGCGCATTGCGGCTGGGACGATCTGGAACGGGAGGCCGCGCGGCGACGCGGGACCGGCGAATATGTCGGCCTCGGCTTGGCGATGTATGTCGAGAAGAGCGGGCTCGGCCCGACCGACGGCGTGCGCATCAACGTCGACACGACGGGCGGCGTCGAGGTCGTGACCGGCGGCGCCTCGGTGGGGCAAGGGTTCGAGACCGTGGTCGCCCAGGTCTGCGCCGACACGCTCGGCGTGGACTATCGCCGTGTCCGGGTGGTGCATGGCCGCACCGACCGCATCGAATACGGCATCGGCGCGCACGCGACGCGCGCGACCGTGATGACGGCGAACGCCACGAAGGTCGCCGCCGACAAGGTCAGGGCCAAGGCGCTCGACATGGCGGCGCAACTCTTGCAGACCGATGCGTCCCGCCTCGACATCGTCGATGGTTCCGTGCGTCGCAAGGATGTTGACGACGGAGCGAGGTTGAGCCTCGGCGAGATCGCGCACCATTTGCGCCCGGCATCCACGACGCGCGGCGATCGCGATCCGGGGCTTGCCGCGGAGGGCTGGTTCACGACCCGTCACATGACCTATCCGTACGGCGTGCAGATCGCCGTGGTGAAGATCGACGAGGGAACGGGCGCGGTCCGGGTCGAGAAGATGCTCATCGCCTACGACGTCGGCCGCGCCGTCAACCCGATGCTGGTGCGGGGCCAATTGGTCGGCGGATTCGCCCAGGGGCTCGGCGGCGCGCTGCTCGAAGAATTCCAATACGACGAACGCGGGCAGGCGCTGTCCGTCACCTTCGCCGATTATCTGATGCCCACGGTCGCCGAGATGCCCGAAGTGGACGTCCTGCTCACCGAAGATGCGCCGAGCACGTGCAACCCGCTCGGCATCAAGGGCGCCGGCGAAGGGGGCATCGCGGCCGTGGGCGCGGTGATCGCGTCGGCCGTCGACGACGCGCTCGGCGGGAAGGGGTTGGTCACGCAGCTCCCGATCACGCCGCAGCGGCTGAAGGCCCTGATCGACGGCGGGCCTGGGCGACCCTCGTGAAAGCGCGCGGGCGCGCCGCGGGAGCCGTCGTCGCGTCACGCCGTCGACATGGCGGGGCGCCGGGGCAATCCTACAGCCTGCTGCCGTGAATGTGTCTGACCGGCACCGAGGACGCGTC
>CAYVBN010000205.1:0-4083 GCA_964449645.1 uncultured Hyphomicrobiales bacterium | reverse complement strand
GCGCAGCGCAGCCGGCGCATTGATCCGCTCCGCCGATGGTGGGGAAAGAACCCTCTATTCGGGCTCGAACTTATCGGACCGCACGGGTGCGTGGGGGTCGCTCTGAGGCGCGATGTAGCCTTTGCTGTTGCGCTCGGCTTGTTCCGCCAGGCGCGCCCAGGCATGCGCCATGTTGAGGAACATGGCCTGAATCTCGGGTTCGCAAGCCGTGCGGGCCCAATGCAGGCAATCGGCCGCGTTGCGGCGGTATTCTTCCTTATCGCCCATGAGATCCCCGACCCCCGCCGACACGCCATCGGTCGAGCGCGCTACCCTCATAAAGCACAACATTCGGATGTAGTTCCGGGCGAAAGACATTTTCGCCAAGCCGTGCGCAAAACAGCGCAATGTTCAAACCGGAACTCCCGCTCATTTCTGCTGGTTCTAAAAGTATAGGGTGCTTGTGGCAGGGGCCTCACGCGAGAACGGGAGGCGGAATGCCGATATCGAAGGACTATTTGGAGTTTGCCGCACAGTGTCGGAAATTTGCAAGTAAAACAGACTCGGCAGAGCAGAGGGAAATACTTCTGCGAATGGCGGACATTTGGACAAAGCTCGCGGAAAGACTTGGACCACGGGAGCGGGACGACACTCCTCTCAAGTAGTGGCGGCTGGCGCCCGGCTCATCCGCGGCGGTCTGGCGTGCGCCCGGCCGAGTGCGCCATCGCCGGCGCTGCCTGATCCAACTGCCGGAGGAGCGCTGTCAGCCGGTCGTGTGGCGGCTCACTGCCGACGCACGCATAGAGGGCCGCCAGTCCGGTGCCGACGGACCGGATCACAGCCTGAGGATCGTAGCGGAGCGGGTCTTCGTGGAAGAGCGGGTTTTCGTGGAAGGCTGGCATCGCGCGCTTCTCCGGCTGGTATCGCATGAGGAACTCCCTCGGGTCACCTGCGTCCGTACGCTGAACCTCTGATGCCAACGACGGCCGGCGGTTCCGGTTTCCGCGGATGTCAGGATGTCGCGCCGGGAGGCACTCCCTCCAATTATGCAATTGCGAATTATTCGCAATAAGCTACTATTTAGCCTCGGCAGGCTTCGCGCGTGGTCCGGCCGACACCCGCGACCGTGCGCCAGAGGATGGAATTCGGCTCCGATGGACAGCAGATTCAACAGCGTGCTCGGCGAATCCCAGCGCTACGGTGGTGCGAGTTCGTTGGAAGTCGATCGCACGACCAAGGCCATTCGCGACGTGCTCGCCGGCGAAGGCCCGCGCAAGCGAACCTCGATCTTCCTGTTCGCCGGCCCGGCGGTCATCGCCTCGATCGCCTACATGGACCCCGGCAATTTCGCCACCAACATCCAGGCCGGCGCCAGATACGGCTATGCGCTGCTCTGGGTCGTGCTGCTCGCCAACCTGATCGCGATGCTGTTCCAGGCGCTGTCGGCCAAGCTCGGCATCGTGACCAACCGCAACCTCGCGGAGATGTGCCGCGATCAGTTCTCGCGGCCGACCGCCTTCGCCATGTGGGGCGTGAGCGAAGTGGCCGCGATGGCCACCGACCTCGCCGAATTTCTCGGCGGCGCGATCGGTCTCTCGCTCCTCTTCGGCATGCCGCTGCTCGCCGGCATGGCGGTCACTGCGGTCGTGACCTATCTGATCCTCCTGCTCGAGCGCAGGGGATTCCGCCTGATGGAGATCGTCATCGGCGCCATGGTGGCGACCATCGGGCTTGCGTATCTGGTCGAGATGTTCATCGCGCCGATCGCCTGGGGACAAGCCGCCCGCGAGATCATCAGGCCGAGCATTCCGGACGCGCAGGCGCTCACGATCGCGGTCGGCATCATCGGGGCGACCGTGATGCCGCATGCGGTCTACCTGCACTCCGGCCTCACGCAGGCACGCGCTCCGGCCCGCAACGAACGCGAGCGCTCGCTTCTCGTGCGCTACTCGAATTACGAGGTGGTGGTGGCGCTCGCCGTGGCGGGCCTCGTCAACATGGCGATGGTGATGATGGCGTCGGCGGCTTTCCATCGGGGCCACAGCGACGTTTCCGAGATCGAGACTGCCTATCACACCCTCACGCCGCTCCTGGGCGGGGCGGCCGCCGGCGTGTTCCTGCTCTCGCTGATCGCCTCCGGCATCTCCAGTTCGGTGGTCGGCACGATGGCCGGCCAGTTGATCATGCAGGGCTTCGTCGGCTTCCGCATTCCCATCTGGCTGCGCCGGCTGGTGACGATGGTGCCGGCCTTCGTGGTGGTTGGCCTCGGGGTGAACGCCACCAACGCGCTGGTCATCAGCCAGGTGGTGCTGAGCCTGGCGTTGCCCTTGCCGATGATTGCGCTCGTGATGTTCACGCGCCGCCGCGACATCATGGGCGCGTTCGCCAACGGCTGGCTGACCCAGACGGTCGCCGTCGTCGGCGCCGCGATCGTCCTGCTTCTCAATCTCGTGCTGATCGTGAGTGCCTTCGGGGTGACGATCCCGGGCCTCGATCCGGGCTGATCGCTACGCGTCGACCCGCACCCAGCCGCTCGGCATCAGCCGCTGCTGCGGCCGGAAGCGGGCCTTGTAGTCCATCTTGCGCGAGCCGCGCACCCAGTAGCCGAGATAGACATAGGCGAGGCCCATGCGGCGCGCGCGCGCGATATGGTCGAGGATCATGAAGGTCCCGAGCGAGCGTGCCTTCTCGCCCGGCTCGAAGAACGAATAGACCATCGACAGGCCGTCGCAGAGCACGTCCGTGAGCGCGACCGCGAGCAGGTCGCCGCTGCCCCGCCCGGTGAAGCCGCTGTCGGGGCCGCGCCGGCGATACTCGACGAGGCGTGTCTCGACGTGGCTGTCCTCGACCATCATGGCGTAGTCGAGCACCGTCATATCGGCCATGCCGCCGTCGTGATGGCGGGCGTCCAGATAGGCGCGGAAGACCGAATACTGTTCGGAGGTCGGCGTCGCGGCGCGCATGTCGCCGATCAGGTCGTCGTTGCGCTCGAGCACGCGCCGCATGTTGCGCGAGGGACGGAAATCATCGACCAGCACTCGGATCGAGACGCAGGCCCGGCACGTCTCGCAGGCCGGCCGATAGGCGATCGACTGGCTGCGGCGAAAGCCGCCGTGTGTCAGCAGATCGTTGAGCTCCGGCGCGCGATCCCCGACCAGGTGTGTGAAGACCTTCCGCTCCTCTTGCCCGGGAAGATAGGGACAGGGGGAAGGCGCGGTCAGGTAGAATTGCGGGGTGTCGCGCGAATGCTGGGTCACACGGCCGTTCCATCGCCGACGTCCGTCGGCATCGTCGAGGATCGCCCCTGAAACATGGGGTCGTCAAAGGGCATTTTACAGTTGGGCACCACCCATTTCAGATGTGGTCCCGTGCCGTAAAGTCGTTCCCGGTGCGCAGCATGGCGGCCCGGGCGGGGGTGTTGATCACCACCGTGCCGAGCAGGATGTCGTGCAGCAGCCGCCCGCGCTCGTTGAAGAAGCCGACGAGGAGAACGAGCGGCGTGAGCATCGAGATGCTCAACCAGAAGACGATCGCGTGCACCGCGCCGAGCACGAAATAGGCGGGTGCGCCGTACCAGGTGCGCATCTCGAGATCCATCACGCGCATGCCGATGGTGGCCGAAGCCGGGCTGCCGAACCCGAAACCGTAATAGAACAGGGCCCAGACCACGGTGGCCGGGCTCAACAGCCAGTACAGCAGCCAGCCGACGCCGAAGGTCACGAGCCCGAACAGGAAGATGAACAGGGCCGCGACCACGACAGGCGCGAGAATGAGCACGGCGTCGATCGCGAAGGCGACGACGCGGCGCGCCAGCACGCCCTCGAACAGCTCGGGATTGGCGCGCGGATCGTAGGCATGCGGCTTCACCTCGATGGTGAATCCGGTGCTCTTCGGCTCGTCCGCACCCATGCCGGGCCTCCTCCTTCGCGTAGAATCCCAGCGGAAATGGAGAAAAATGCGGCGGTCCGCAAGGGACGGGGAACCGTGCCGCGTCGTGATCGCGCCACATGGACCCCGTGAACGCTGGATCCCGGATCTGCAGCGCGGTCCTGCGCGCCGCGCTGCGTCCGGGACACGAGGCTGTATAGGAGGCACGGCCTCGTT
>CAYVBN010000204.1:0-5605 GCA_964449645.1 uncultured Hyphomicrobiales bacterium | reverse complement strand
ATCCGCGATAGCCAGGTCGACAGCCCCGATTCGCCGCGAAACCCGTCAAGATGGGTGAAGGCCCGGACGTAGGTCTCCTGCACCACGTCCTCGGCCTCGCTGTCGTCGCGCACGATGCTGCGCGCCAGGCGAAACAGCCGCCGGTTGTAGCGCTGGATGAGCGCCCGGACTGCGCTCTCCTCGTTGCGTCGGGCGCGGGCGAGAAGCTCCTGCTCGTCGGCCTCGTCCAGTCTCGGAGCTTGATGCGCCATGATGCCTGCCTCCGGCTGTGCCACGCGCATTGGATGCCGGGGAAAGGCCGAGGTTCCCGGCCAAATTCCCCCAATCCAGCAACGGCTTACGGCGGGTAGCGCGATACTCCAGGGGCGCCCGGACCGGTCGGCCAGCGCACGTAAGGATATGGCCTTTCCGGCCGCGGCGGAACCCGTGGGCGGAGCCATGGTTTGTTGTGGCAAACGGCCGGTTCACGCCTGCGCCGAGGCGAACCGCGTCGGCTCACGGCGGACGGCGAGGAGGCCGCGATGGCACAGATTCGAAGCGACAATAAACAGCCCGTGACGCAGATCACGGTGGTTGAGGCCGAACCCGGCAAGCAGGATCAGGCCCTCTCGTTGATGACCGATCGCGCCCGGTTCATGGCGAAGCAGCCGGGCTTCGTCTCCATCAGCCTGCACCGCAGCCTCGATGGCCGGCGCATCGTCAACTACGTCCAGTGGCAGAGCCGCGAGCTCCTGGAATCGGCGCACAAGTCGCCGGAGTTCCGCAAGGAGTGGGGCAAGTTCGACGCCATGACCGAGGAGATCGACCCGCATCTCTACGAGGTTGCCCAGGTCGTGGAGAATGCCGCGAACCGCTAGATCGCGATCAGCCGCCGATCGATCGCACCCAGTTCCAGAGCTGCCGCGCGGCACTCGGCGGTTCGGCCGCTGCTGGCCGGTGGCGCTTGGCTGCGGGTGTCGCGGGGGCTTTCGCGTCGCGCGATGCCGAGCGGAGCGGCGGGGTGGGGCGCGATTCCGGTCCTGCCAGGATCAGCGCCCAGAACATCCGATATTTCGAGTTCGGCGCCGCGGCCGAGGCGATGCCGAAACGCGTCACGCCTTTGCGCAGCAGGTTCGCGTTATGGCCGGGCGAGCGCTTCCAGATGTCGAGCGCGGAGGAAAATTCTACCATCCCGGCGGCGATGTTCTCGCAGGCGACGCCCGGGTCGTAGCGGGCGATGCGGACCGAGAACGGCTTCGCCACGTCGTGCTCGAGAATGCCGGCGTGCGCCATGGCGGCGGCCTGCTCGCGGGCGAGCTGCATGAGCTTCGCGTCGACCGTCACGGCAGGAAGCCCGTGCTGGCGGCGATAGGCGCTGATCGCCGTCTCCGCGGTGTGGGCGAGATCGGCGGCCGCCGCCGGACCGAGAAGGACCAGCAGGCCGAAAACGACCCCGAGCGCCTTTTTCATCCCCCCTGTCCCCGCTCACCGACAGCGCAGTTCCGAATTCAGTCCAATCGAGACATGCCTAGGTAACGGGGCCTATCGGGGTGTTCAACCGCAAATTCCCCGCCGGCAGGGGGCCCTCCGGCGCGGGGACGTCAGCGTTCTGCGGTCGTCGCAGGCCGACCTTCGAGCCGCAGTTGGCGGAATCGCGCCTTCTGCCGGTCGTCGAGCGAACCGTAGAACGCGCCGAGCGGACGGTTGATGACGGACACCGCGTAGAACATCGTGTTCAGCCGCTCCAGCGCGGCGCTGAGCCGCTCGATCGGTGTCGCCGGTGTCGCCGGCGGACAGGAGGCGGCGAGGAACTGGCCCATCTTTCCGGAAATCATCCGCACGGCTTCGAACGCCGGGCGCTGTTCCTTGGTGGGTTTCAGATCGCGTTCGATCTGCTCCGCCGGCCAAGCCGAGACGGCGCCCATCTGCGAGGCGCACAGGCCGGAGAGCGCGGCAAGCCGCGGATCAGTCTGTCGCGGATCAGTCTGTCGCGGATCGGCTTGCGCCGTATCCGCTGCCGCGGCCCGCGCCTGCGCTTCGGCTCGGCTCGTGTCGGGTTGACCGGTCGCAGACTGTTCGGCCCGCAATCGCACCTTCTGCGCGTCGTCGAGTGCGTCGTAGAAATGCTCCAGCGGCCCACGCACGATGAACAGCGCCTGCCGCATCGCGAGAAGCCGGTCGACGACCGCGCGCAGGCGTAGCGGCGGCGTCTGCGACGTGTCGGAGCAGGTCGTGCGAATGCGCTCGAACGCGGCAGCAAACGCGGTGCGCAAGGCGGCGAGGCGTTCGCGCTGTGATGGGTTCGGCTGGACGGCTTTTTCCAACCGGCTGCTCAAGTCGTCAGCGGCCTGCGTGGCCGATACGCCCTGCGCGCACGAGTCCTCCTCGCGTGCCGTGTTCGCCGACCGCGTGAAGATCGTGTCGAGCACGTCGGCATAGCCGTGCGTCCAGAAACGATCGCCGTCTCCGGGCCACAACACGGGTTCGAGCAGGTCGCCGTAAGCCGTCGGCCAGAACTGTGCGACCGCGGTACGCGATTTCTGCGGTGCGGCACGCGCGATGTTTCTGTCGCGTTTTGGCGTGCGCGTGGCGCGGCCGATGCGATGCCGGTAATGTGCGCGCGCCGCATGGCCGAACATCATTTGCAATGGGGCTGCGATGACGCGCGGAAATGGAAAGTGCCGAGGGCGGGCACTCGCCGCCTCCGGAATGGCCAACACAATCCCTAGCACGCAGACTACCAGCGCCTGTGCCCGCCGCATGGGTCACCTCGCTTTCCGGTGCCTCCGGTCAGCCCGCTTCGGCAAACGCCGAAGGTAAAAACCATTTATGCGTCGCGAGGGTTCCCGTCGCCCCTCAGTTGTAACGCCGCAGTCAGCCGTCGGGCAGTGGAATGAATTCGTTCTCGCCCGGCACGGCATCGAAGCGGCCGAGCTTCCAATCCGCTTTCGCCTGATCGATCCGTTCCTTGCGCGACGACACGAAATTCCACCAGATATAGCGCGGCCCGTCCATCGCGGCTCCGCCGAGCACGATCAAACGTGTGGATGGTCCGGCGGTGACGGTGATCCGGTCGCCCGGACGCAGCACCAGCAGATGACCTTCGGTCAAGGGGTCGGAGGCAATCTGAACCTCGCCGGCCACGATATAGATCGCGCGTTCTTCCGCGTCCGGATCGACCGGCAGGCTTGCTCCGGGCGCAAGCGTGACGTCGGCGAAGATCGTTTCCCATCCGGTTGCGACCGGCGACGTCCGGCCATAGAGCGAGCCTGCGACGACGCGAACGGTCTTGCCTTCCGCGGTTTCGACCGGCAGGTCGCCGGCATCGTAATGGGCAAAGCTCGCCGGGCTCTCTTCCTGCTCGTGCGAGAGCGCCACCCAGCACTGGAGACCGTGCAGCGTTTCGCCGGCGACACGATGGTCGGGCGAGGTGCGTTCGGAATGGGCGATGCCGCGGCCGGCGCTCATCCAGTTGACCGCGCCGGGTCGGATCGGGACCACGCTGCCGAGGCTGTCGCGGTGCACGATCTCGCCCGCGAACAGATAGGTCACGGTGGCGAGCCCGATGTGCGGGTGCGGGCGGACATCGAGGCCCTGGCCGGAGCGGAACTCCGCCGGCCCCATGTGATCGAGGAAGATGAATGGGCCGACCAAGCGCCGGCGCGCCGACGGCAATGCGCGCCGCACGGAGAAGCCGCCGATGTCGCTCGTGCGCGGAACGATCACCTGGGCAATGGCGTCACAGGCCGGCGCATCGCCGAGGACGGGGTCTCTGGAGAGAAAGAAGCTCATCGGACCTCGCTCCCGAATCGCAATGCGCGAATCGTGACACGGAGGATGCCCACAGTCTGTGGTTGTTTCTTGTCGGTCCAGCCGTTCCGTCGTCGCGGGACTAATGATCCGCAGGCCTGTGCGGCCGGGTGATCCTCCACGCTCGATCCGGCCGCACGTGTCATTGCGTTTCTCGCACGCGGTGGAGCACGCAGATAAGTCTACGCAATCTGCGTGAACTTGATTGCGTGCGATGCACCGCAGATGCGGGGTCCAGGATCAAGCGTTGGGGAATTAGAGAGGACGAGGTCCCGGTTCCGCACCGCACCCGCTTCGCGGTGCGTCCGCACACGAGGTCAGAACGGCGCGTCAGTTTTCCTCATCTCGCACTACTGGCCGGCTTCACTCGACATCGAGCGGCTGCGTGCCGGTCGGCTTGCCCGAGCGGTCGAGCGTGATCTTCTCGACGCGCGCCTCGGCCTGCTGCAGCAGTTCCTCGCAGCGTCGCTTGAGCGCTTCGCCGCGTTCGTAGATCGCCACCGATTCCTCGAGCGGCACCTTGCCCTCCTCGAGACGGCGCACGATCGTTTCGAGCTCTTCGATCGCGCGCTCGAAGGAAAATCCGTTGACGTCGGCGTGGTTGTTCTCGGCCATCTGTCTGTCCGTTGCGCGGCGGGCCGCGCCCTCTGGTGGTCAGGATATTTGGATGCGCTCGCCGCTTCGATCCCGCCCGGTGCCGTTCTCCACACCTCAGCCGCGCATCAGCGCAGTCACGTGGGCGGCGGCCGACCGGGCGAGCCCTTCGAGGTCGTAGCCGCCTTCGAGCACCGAGACAACACGGCCCTGTGCGCTCGCATCGGCGATGTCCATGATCTTGCGGGTCGCCCAGGCGAAATCCTCTTCAACCAGGTTGAGGTTGGCGAGCGGGTCGCGCACGTGCGCGTCGAAGCCCGCGGAGACGATCACCAGGTCCGGCTTGAAGCCGCGCAGCCGCGGCAGGATGCGCGTCTCGACCGCCTCCCGGAACTTGTCGCCGGCATCGCCCGGGCGCAACGGCGCGTTGACGATGTTGTCGTGCTCGCCGCGCTCGGAGACGGCGCCCGTGCCGGGAAAGAGCGGCATCTGGTGGGTGGAGCAGTACATCACGGTCGGGTCCGACCAGAAGATCTGCTGGGTGCCGTTGCCGTGATGAACGTCGAAGTCGACGATGGCGACGCGATCGACGCCGTGCCGCTTCTGCGCATAACGCGCGCCGATGGCGGCAGTGTTGAAAAAGCAGAAGCCCATCGGCACCGCCGTCTCGGCGTGATGACCGGGCGGCCGGATCGCGCAGAAGGCGTTGTGTGCCTCGCCCTTCATCACCGAGTCGACCGCCAGAATGGCGCTTCCGGTCGCGCGCAGCGCCGCTTCGAAGCTTCCGGGCGACATCGACGTATCGGCATCGAGCCGCACCAGGCCCTCTTTGGGCGTCGCATCCTGGATGGCCTCGATGTAGTCCACCGGATGACAAAGCGCGATCGTGTCGATCTCGGCGGCGGCCGGGGCCCGTTCGCGCGCGAGCATCTGGAACTGCTCGCCCTCCAGCACGCGGTCGATGGCGCGCAGCCGGTCCGGCCGCTCGGGATGCCCGAGCGGCGGCTGATGGTCGAGGCAGGCCGGATGCGTGACGAACAGGGTGGACATTCGGGCCCTTCGGGGTTGGAACTATCCACCCTTAGACCCCGCGAGAGCAGGAGGAAAGCGCCGATTGGCCGCGCGTGGTCCTTGCCGGTTCCGAGGTCACGCCGGTGCGTTTCCCGGACGCGGTGTTCTGGTTCCCGGATCTGTAGCGCGGCACGTCGCACCGCGCGGTGTC
>CAYVBN010000203.1:0-4092 GCA_964449645.1 uncultured Hyphomicrobiales bacterium | reverse complement strand
CATTCCGTTCGTGCGTACGATTTTAGCGCCCGGAACGTCGTCCTGTCAGGAGCCGTCCGCGGTTCGGTTCACTTGAGGCCGAACCAGAGCGTCGCGATGCCGAGAAACGAGAAGAAGCCGACCACGTCGGTCACCGTCGTGACGAAGACCCCGGACGACACGGCGGGATCGGACCGGAACCGCTGCAGGATGAGCGGAATGAGAATGCCGCCGAGCGCGCCGGCGAGCAGATTGCAGATCATCGCGAGCCCGATCACCAGCCCGAGATCCGGTATCCGGAACCAGGCGACCGCCGCCACGCCGGTAATGACCGCGAAGGCCACGCCGTTGACGAGGCCGACGAGGATCTCGCGCAGAACGACACGCCGGGCGTTCGCTTGTCCGAGGTCGCGGGTCGCGAGCGCGCGCACCGCGACCGTCATGGTCTGCGTGGCGGCATTGCCGCCCAGGCTGGCGACGAACGGCGCCAGCACGGCGAGCGCCACCATCTTCTCGAGCTCGCCTTCGAACCGGCCGAGCACCGAGGAGGCGAGAAAGGCGGTGGCGAGATTGACCAGCAGCCAGTTGAAGCGGCCGCGCGCGATCGTCCACACCGAGTCGGAGAGTTCCTCGTCGCTGGCAACGCCGCCGAGCGCCTTGAGATCCTCGTCGGCCTCCTCCTCGATGACGTCCACCACGTCGTCGATCGTGATCACGCCGACGAGGCGATCCCCGCTGTCGACCACCGGGGCGGCGACCAGGTTGTAGCGCTCGAACAGCCGCGCCACCTCCTCCTGGTCGTCGGTCGCGCGCACGCGCCGGCGCTCCGGATCCATCAGCTCGGCGATCGGCACCGGGCGCTTGGTTCTGAGCAGGCGGTCGAGCGAGACCGCTCCGAGCAGATGATTGCTCTCGTCGATCACATAGAGCTCGTAGAACCGCTCGGGCAGCTCCGCACTCTCGCGCAGGTAGTCGATGGCGTGACCGACCGTCCAGGTCGGCGCGACCGCGATGAACTCGGTCTGCATCCGCCGGCCGGCGGACTGCTCGGGATAGTGCAGGCTGCGCGCCAGCGCGACACGCTCCGGCGGCGGCAACTGCTCGAGAATCTCGACCTGCTCTTCACGCGGCAGGTCCTCGAGGATGTAGACGGCATCGTCGGAATCGAGCTCACGCACGCCTTCGGCGACGGTCTCGGGCGGCAGCTCTTCGAGGATCTCCTCGCGCACCGCGTCGTCGACCTCGACCAGCGCCGTGAAGTCGAAATCCGCCCCCATGAGCTCGATCAGCCGCGGCCGCTGCTCCGGATCGAGCGCCTGCAGGAGCGCACCGGCGTCGGCCTGGTGCAGATCGCAGACGAGCTCCCGCAGGACCGGCAGATCGGCATTGTCGATCGCCTGCGCGACCCGTTCGACATAGGCGCCGCGGATCGCCCCGTTCTCGTCACGCAGCTCCGGCCGCGTCTCGGCGGCTGCGGCTGTCGCGGTCATGTCCTTGTCGTCGAGCATGCCGGGCCTCGCTCTTCGATCGGGGATTGGCGAGCTGCCGACCGGTCGGCGCGTCGGCACGGAGCCGGCTGACGGCCGCAAGATCGGCACGGACTCAACTAACGCATGGTCCGGCGACGTGGGGGCGGTTCGCCGAAAAGATCATGCGCCGGTTCATAAGTTTGAGCGCGATCTTACGCAAAACCAGTGTCCATTTTTGCGGATCGCGTCCGGTGTCGTTCGCGCGGTTTCGCGTGCAGGCCTCGAGACGGAGGATGCAAGCCTGGCTGCGGGTGCGAAGCTCGGCGAACGGGCATCGCGCTTGTACGCCCGGCATTCCGGTGTGGCAATTGAACTCAGCAACGGGCATGACGATCAGATGATCGAGGCTCTTCGATTCATCCTCCGCCCCGTTTTTCGGCGGCCGTCGCCTGCCGCTCGCGGACCCGGCCTCGTGCTGACCGCGATGCTGCTGCTGGCCGGCGGGCTCGCAACGGCCAGGGCGGCTGCCCCCTGCCCCGATCGGCCGGGCGCCCTCGGGACCGAGCGGGTCATGACGGTCGATGCCGGCAGCACGCCGCGGGTCGGCCGCAAGCAGTTTCCGACGACGCTGCCGCTCGCCGACAAGGAGCTCGTGCTCACCTTCGACGACGGCCCCTGGCCCGGCACCACGGACCGCGTACTCGACGCCCTTGCCCGCGAGTGCGTGCACGCGACATTCTTTCTGCTCGGACGCAACGCGGCCCTGTTTCCGGCGCTCGCCCGGCGCGAGGCTGCGGACGGACACACGATCGGCTCCCACACGTTCTCGCATCCGCTGCTGAACCGGATGAGCACCGCGCGCGCCGAGGCCGAAATCGACCGCGGGATCGCCGCGATCGATACGGCCGCCTATGGCGGTGCGCGCAGTCCCGGCACGCGGTTCTTCCGCTTTCCGGGGTTCGCGTCCTCGCCTGCCCTGCTCGCACACCTGGCGGCGCGCGGGATCGTGGTCTTCGGGGCGGACCTTTGGGCGAGCGACTGGACCCTGATGACACCGGAGCAGGACTTGCGTCTCGTGCTCGGGCGCCTCGAGAAGCAGCGGCGCGGGATCGTGCTCTTCCACGACACCAGGAAACAGACGGCCGCTCTGCTGCCGCTGCTGCTGCGGGAATTGAAGACGCGGGGCTATCGCATCGTTCACGCCGTGCCGGCCGGGAATCCGGGGGCCGCGCCGCTCAGCCATTGAGGCACCGCGCAAAAGCCACAATCCATGAACGAAATCTTAAAGTTCGTCCGACTGTATTCCCACAGACCACGGGGCATGCGGAGCACGGCCGCCTGCCCCCGCTGATTTTTGCCCGTCTTCGAGGTCCGAACCCCTATGCTCCGCACGGGTGCTGTTTGTTTCGTTCTCGCCCTGTGGGCGGGGACGCCGACGCTGGCTGCCGAATGTCCGGGCAATCCGGACGCGATCGGCACGAGCCGCGTGATCGCGGTCGATCCGACCGAGCACACGCGCATCGGCACGATGCAATATCCGGAAACGTTGCCGCTGGCCGATCACGAGGTGGTCCTAACCTTCGACGACGGTCCGCTGCCGCCGTCCACCAACCGCATCCTCGACATCCTCGCCTCGCAATGCGTGAAGGCGACCTATTTCATCATCGGCCGGATGGCGCGCGCGTTCCCGGATACGCTCCGGCACGTCGCGGCCGCGGGACACACGATCGGCACGCACACGGAAAACCATCCGCTCTTTCTCAACCGCCTGCCGCTCGAACGGGCCGAGCAGGAGGTCGACGAGGGCATCGCCTCGGTCGTGGCTGCGCTCGGCGACCCCAAGGAGGTCGCTCCGTTCGTCCGCATTCCGGGTCTCTCGCGCACGCAGGCGCTCGAGCAATATCTCGGCCAGAAGGGCATCATGGTCTGGAGCGCCGATTTTCCGGCCGACGACTGGAAGCACATCAGCGCGGCCGAGATCACCAAGCGTGCGCTCAGCCGGCTCGAGGCCAAGGGCAAAGGCGTGCTGCTGCTGCACGACATCCATCCGGCGACCGCGCAGGCGCTGCCGGTGCTGCTGCGCGAACTCAAGAAGCGCGGCTATCACATCGTGCACGTCGTGCCGGCGAGCGCCGACCATCCCAAGACCGCGACGCTGCCCGAGCAATGGTTGATGCATCCGGGCAAGCCGCCTGAGCCGCCTGTCGTCGGCGTCGATCTCGAAGGCCCGGCGCCCGTCCTGCCCGTCCCGGCGGCCCGGGAATTCGTCATGATCCGCGCCTCGGCCCCGAAACACGCGCCGCGCCGGGCCCACGCGCCGGAATCGCCGCTCTGGCCCGCGGTGGAGCACGCCGCGCTGTCGAGCGAGGCCGAGCTGCCGGTCCCTGGCCCGCAGAGCTTCGGGTATTCGGAAAGCCTGCAGCCGGTGATCCCGGCCGTGATCACGCATTCGGCCGGACATTTCTCCCTCGCGGCCCCGCGGCCGCGTCCGGCTCGGCACGCGGCCACGCGGTCGGTCCGGCATGCACCCCGGCACGCCGCAACCCGCAACCCGCCTCGTCCGGCGGATGAATTCCGGCTGGGCCCTCCCGAGTGGGGCGGACTGGCCTCGCCCTGATCCGGCCGGCGTAAGCCGGCGGCCTCA
>CAYVBN010000202.1:0-2296 GCA_964449645.1 uncultured Hyphomicrobiales bacterium | reverse complement strand
CGCCGGGGAAAATGCGACCGAATGAGAATTTTAGAGCGCATTCCCGCATGCAATGCGGAACGTGCTCCGGGAGCCGAAACGATGAAACCCTCTCGCCTGTTTCTTCCGGCTCTGGCGGCGGCCATCCTGTCGGCTTCCGCGGCGACGTCCGCTCCCCTCATTTCGCAAGGGATCGGGACCGCCAAATGCAGCCAGATCGCGCACGACCTCGATCCGAACGCCGGTCTCGGCAATCGGATCAACCTGATGCTGTTCGCATGGGTCCAGGGCTATCTCAGCGCGGCAAACACGGCCCTGCTCGAAATCGAAAGCCAGCACGTTGACCTGAGCGGCCTCGATCAGAAGTCGGTGCTGAGCACGGTCGTGGCGTTCTGCAAGGCGAACCCGGACAAGAAACCTTCCAACGCCGTCGATGAGATGCTGCGCGCGTCCCCGAAGCTGAAGGCCGAGTGGGTGCCGGGCACGGTCAAGTGGCAGGACTGAGCCGCGTCGTCACATTCTGCGCCGGGAGGTCTTTGATTTCGAGCTTGATCTTTTCCGAAAACCGGATCCGGATCAGGCTCTAGGCTGCGACCTCGGCGAGGAAGCCGTCGACCGATTTCTGCAGGCGGCGCGCTGCGTCGGCGAGCTCCCCGGTCGCGCCGAGCACGTCCTGCGCCGAGCGGCTCGCTTCACCGATCGCCATCGTGACGGTCGAGATGCTGCTGGCGACCGTGCCGGTCCCGGTGGCGGCGAGACTGACGTTGCGCGAGATTTCGCGCGTGGCGGATCCCTGCTCCTCGATCGTGGTGGCAATGGCGCCGGTGAAGCGGTTGATCTCGTCCATGGTCGACGCGATCTTGGCGATCGCGTCCACGGCCTCCTTGGTGGAGCTCTGGATCCCGCTCACCTGGGCGCCGATTTCCTCGGTCGCCTTGGCGGTCTGATTGGCGAGGCTCTTCACCTCGGAGGCGACGACCGCAAACCCCTTGCCGGCCTCCCCGGCGCGCGCGGCCTCGATCGTGGCGTTGAGGGCCAGCAGATTGGTCTGTTCGGCGATCGCCTTGATGAGGTCGACGACGTCGCCGATCTTCTGCGCCGCCTGGGCGAGCGCCGCGACCTGGCTGTTGGTGCGGCTGGCGAGCCCCGTCGCCTCGCCGACCACCTCGTTCGCCTGGCCGACCTGGCGGCCGATCTCGGCCACCGAGGAGCCGAGCTCCTCGGCAGCGGCGGCGACGCTCTGAACGTTGCCGGCCGCCTGTTCCGACGCATCGGAGGCGGCAGAGGCCTGCATCGAGGCCTCGCCGGCGACATTCGACAGCGAAGACGCCGTCCGTTCGAGCTTTTCCATGCTGGCATCGACCGCAGCCAGCACCTTTCCGATCGAGACGCGAAAATCGGCGATCAGCCGGTCGACCTTCGCCTGGCGCTCCGCGCGGGCCGTCTCTTCGGCCTGGGTCCGGCTCTCGAGCGAGGAGCGGTTCGCCGCGCTCTCGCGCAGGACAGCGATGGCACGCGCCATGTCGCCGATCTCGTCCTTGCGGCCGATGTCGATGGCGACCGATGTGTTGCCGGTCTCGGAAAGCTCGGTCATGGCCTGCCGCAAGTTCCGCAGCGCACGGACAAACCCATGGACCAACCAGAAGACTGCCCCGCTCATCAGGACCGCGACAGCCAGGATGACGAGGCCGAGTTGATCCGGATCGAAGGCCCCGCTCAGCCACGTCATGGCGGCGGCGGCCGCCACACCGCCAAGGCCGAACAAAGCGGCGAGTGAATAGAGCTTGCCGGCGATCCCGAACCGTGCCGATGACTGTTCCACCCCAGCCTCCCCTCCTCGGCGCGCTGCCGCACACGCTCGGGTGCTCTTGATGGCGCCGACCTGACGGTAGTTGGTTACAAAATCATGCTTAAGATTTGGTATTGCGGCTGGGGCATGCCCCGTTCCCGGCCCTTGCGCCGGTTGCAAGGCTTGCGGCAAACCCCAATAAGCACGGCATGCTGACGATCAACGACCTTTCGGTACGAATCGCGGGCCGCCTGCTGGTCGACGGGGCTTCCGCCCAGATCCCCGATGGCGCCCGCGTCGGGCTCGTCGGCCGCAACGGCACCGGCAAGACCACCCTCTTCCGCGTGATCGCCGGCGATATCGCGCCCGAGCACGGCAGCATCGACGTTCCGCCCCGCGCCCGAATCGGACGGCTGGCGCAGGAGGCGCCCGGCGGCCCCGAAAGCCTGATCGAGGTCGTGCTGGCGGCGGACACCGAACGCACGGCGCTGCTCGCGGAGGCCGAGCACGCCCGCGATCCGCACCGGA
>CAYVBN010000201.1:0-14095 GCA_964449645.1 uncultured Hyphomicrobiales bacterium | reverse complement strand
GACGAACTCACGAAACGCCCGGTTCGTGACCGGCGTCCTGTCTATCCAGAATCCGGCGACCGCGACCCGATGAACCGGCGACTCTTCGGGATAATGGCGGTCCGATCCCATTCGAAAGATGCCGCCGGGTATCCATATCATTCCCGCGTACGAAAAATTCGTACGGTCCTGCGGACCTTGACGCAACTGTGATGCGAGCAAGCCTGTACTCATGACGTGCCCCGTGCATGTACCGCCGCTAGCTTAGTGACATTACACAGCTCGAATCGATTGGACTCAGGTCCTATATTGGCACCCCGCAGCTCTTCGACCGGCGCGCGTCCACGCGAAGGCCGGAATAAAAAGGACGCGGACAACGTCATGATTCCGTGTTTATTTTGAGCCCAGCTTCGCAGTCCTGACTTAGGCCGGCGGGTGCGAATTCGGATTCGGAAGCGCCGCGCGGTAAGTCAGTGACGTAGCGGCATGTCGCTCGAATTCTTCGAACGCACACGAGCAACTTATCGGTATGGCATGCCCGATTTCTCCGCATGCCGAGCGCCGGAGAAAGTGATATATTGTCGGCAACACTTTGTTGGGCTGCGAGCTCCAAGAACTCGTGGACCAAACCTCGGAGCGCTGTTTGATTTCTTGAGCGACGCGGAGAACGAACTTCGCCGACAACACGGCCGGAGTTCGTCTCATTCTTAGTAGAGTGGCGTATGTCGGATCACTGGCACATGACGCGGTGCCATGGTCCGGGAGGCCCTGGAGGAGTTCATGTCGGATTCCGCCGGCGCAGTAGCGTCAATCAGGTCGAGGATCGCGCCGCTTGCGCAATTCCTCAGCAGACCCGTTCTCGTTGCGGCTCTCTATTTCATCGGGGCGGAATCGGCGTTTCTCGTCGGGACGCTCTCGGACAAGCTTTTCGCGCCGTTCTGGCCACCCAACATCGTCCTGTTCTGGGCGCTTTTGCTCGTCCCGACCAGGTCGTGGTGGATTTATCTGGTTGCGGCATTCCCAGCTCACGTCCTCGCCGAACTTCACATCGGTATGGGCTTCCCACAGTTGCTGGTCGCATTCGCCACCAACTGTCTCATCGCGGGAGCGAATGCCTGGGCGATGCGGTTCTATCTCGGCGGCCCGCCATGGTTCGGCAATCTGCGCAGGGCATTTCTTTATATACTGATCACGGCGATCACTGTCCCGGCCATCGCCGCTTTAGTCGGGGCGTTCACGCAAATCGCCGGTCCCGGCACGCTCAACGACTATCCGGTTTTCTGGGCGCAGTGGTACGCATCCAATGCCCTCGGTGCGCTGACGCTCGGCCCCGTCGCTCTCACTTGGTTCGCCGAGCCTCGGCGTTCCGCTTTCACCCTCTCCACACAGGAATGGGTCGAAATCGTCACGTTGGGTATGGCGCTCGTGGTGAGCTACGCGCTCGTGTTCGATCTCGGCGCCAGATCGTGGGCGAGCAGCTACCTTCCCGCCCTTCTCTATTCGCCGCTGCCGCTTGTGCTGTGGTGCGCGGTGCGCTTCGGCACGAAGGGCGCGAGCGCAGCCATCCTGATCGTAACGGTCGTGTTGATCTGGCGTGCGCTGAACGAGCCCAGCTTGTTCAGCGACAGGGACGCCGAATCGAATGTCTTTGCGCTGCAGATCTTCGTCATCGGACTCGCCTTGCCGCTGCTCCTGCTCGGCGCCTCGATCGATGAAGCACGGCGCGCACAGAAGATCGCGGCCGAAAGCGAAGCAAGAATGCGGTTCGCGGCGCGCAATGCGAATATCGGCTTCTGGCATCTCGACCGTTCGACCAACGATCTCTGGCTGACGCCCGAGTGTCGCGGCATGCTCGGCCTGACGCCCAATTGTCCGATCACGCAGGAGGCCATCGTCCGGGTGATCCACCCGGAGGACCGGCAGGCCGTCATCGATTCGATGCGTCGGGCAATTCACGCCGGCGAGCTTGCCTTGAACGAGTTTCGATGCGTTCTGCCGGGCGGCGAGATCAAATGGTTCCTCTCGCGCTCGCATGCGGAACGCGACGCCGACGGGAACCTGATCCGTCTCAGCGGCTATTTCGCCGACATTTCCGCCCGCAAGGCCGCCGAAGCCGACGCGGAACAGCAACGCAAGGAGCTCGCGCATGTGACGCGGGTGGCCGCCCTTGGCGAGCTGTCGGGCGCCATTGCGCATGAATTGAACCAGCCGCTCACGGCGATTCTTTCCAACGCCCAGGCCGCGCGGCGCATGCTGCGCGCGCGACCGCCGAAGCTCGACGATATCGCCGAGGCGCTCGACGACATCGTGCAGGAGGACATTCGCGCCAGCGAGGTCATCCAGCGCCTGCGCAAGCTCATGAAAAAGGATGAAAGCAAGCACGAGACGTTCGACATCAATGTCCTGATCGAGTCGACCTTGCGATTGCTGCACAGCGAGCTGATCAACCGGCGCGTCAAGGTCGAGACGAACCTCGCCGGCGACCTGCCCGCCATATCGGGTGATCCGGTCCAAATTCAGCAGGTCCTAATAAACCTCCTGATGAACGCCGCGGACGCAATGACATCCCTGTCGCCGATACGCCGCGTGGCCACCATCGCCACGCGCGCGACGAATGGAGGCATCGAATTCGTCGTGACCGACCGCGGCACCGGCTTTACCAGGGAGGATCGACAGCGGCTCTTCGAGCCGTTCTTCACGACGAAGGAGCATGGCCTCGGGCTCGGGCTGTCGATCTGCTCGAACATTATCTCGGCCCACAGCGGCGAGCTGAGGCTGCTCGACAGCCCCAACGGTGGCGTCACGGCTCTCGTTCGTCTGCCGGGTCCCGGTGCGTTGATGGTGGCAGCAAAGTGATGAATGCTCCTACGGTCTTTGTGGTCGACGACGATGCTGGCGTGCTCACGGCACTATCCCGGCTTCTGCGGACAGTCGGATACGACGTGCAGACGTTCAAGTCGCCGCAGGAATTCCTCGAAACGCACGATCCCGCCCTCCCGAGCTGCGTCGTGCTCGACGTCGCGATGCCAGGCATCGACGGGCTCACGTTGCAGTCCTTGTTGAATTCCGGAGGGACGCCACGGCCGGTCATCTTCGTCACCGGCAAGGGAGACATTCCGACCAGCGTGCGGGCGATGAAGTCGGGCGCGGTCGATTTCCTCACGAAGCCGGTGAAGGACGAGGACCTTCTCGCCGCCATCGAGCGGGCCCTGCATCAGGAATTGCAGACACGCCGCGCGCAGGCCGATCTGAACGACGCCAGGGCGAAACTTGCGTGCCTGACGCCGCGCGAACGCGAAGTTCTCTCACACGTCGTCGCCGGCCGGCTCAACAAGCAGATCGCCGGCGATCTCGGTACCGCCGAGAAAACCGTCAAGGTGCATCGCGGTCGCATGATGCAGAAATTAGGCGTCCGGACGGTTGCAGACCTCGTCCGGTTCGCGGAACGCGTGGGCATCACACCGAGTCATCCCGACAACGAGTTAATCACATAGCACCTTGGCCCAACTCGACACCCGATACTTCCGGCGCGATCATCCGGGCATGTTGCAACCGGCGCCGCGCATTGCCATCGTGGATGACGATTCCTCGGTGCGGAAGGCTTTGGCGCGGCTCGTCGGAACCTGTTCCTTCGACGCGCAGACCTTCGGTTCGGCGCGCGAATTCATCGATTCGCTGGCGGTCAATATCCCCGATTGCCTGGTCGTCGATCTGCAGATGCCGGAGATGACCGGCCTCGATCTGCAGATTCATCTCGCGCGCGTCGGACTCAACATCCCGACCATCGTGATCACGGCGCACGACGAACAGGCTCTCCGGCAGCGGTGCGGCCACGCCGGCGCGGTAGCGTACCTCTTGAAACCGCTCAATGAAAACGCCCTGATCGCGGCGATTACATCCGCGACGTCCCATAAGCCGGATTCGACATCCGAGGCGGGTCATTGAAATCTCGTGCCTGCTTCTGCCCGCCCGCCTCTGAACATGCGAGATTGCCGAGGCTATTGGACGCACGCGGTTATCGGCAGCCCTTACGCTTCTTCTCCGCACGCGCACAAACGCGGCACAGCCGCTGCTCCACGGAATCGTCGATTTGCGCCACGCCAGCAAGGGAAGCGCTTCTCCGGAGGTGAGCTTCTATGGCCGCTCGGGCGGTTTCGAAATGCTCGACGAGCAGGTCCTCGATGTGCTGAGAGGAGACCACGTCTGCCGCCACCAGCAGCGCAACAAGGCGATGGGCAATCTGCTCCCTTTCCGCCGGAGAACCGGCCCGGAGCCCAATTTCGCAGGCCAATATCGAGAGCCCGACGTCACGCTCCGATGTCAGACTGCGAATGCACGGCCAGATTCGCCGCAAGTCTCCCGCCGTGGCCAAAATCCTCAATGCGCTCCTGCGCCGCCGTCGGCTCGATTCGCCCTCCCGTTCGTCAGAAGGTAAACGCAACGTCGCCGCCTCGATGAGGGCAGGTTCGGCGACCCGCCCCAATGCCGCAAGCGCCCGCTCGGCCTCCCGACGGCTTGCGTCCTCCTCCAGAGCATCGATCAGGACGGGAATTGACTCTGCACGCGCAAACATCCCGAGCGCCGCAATCACGCCCGGGAGGGCCCGGCTCTCCGCGAGCCGCAGCAGCAACCGAAAGGTGCGCTCATCGGGTCGCCGTGCGAGAGCGCGAGCCGCCGCACCGATGACCGCATCGTCGCCCAAACGCTCGACCGGGTCCGTGACATGGCGTTCAGCGCTCAGGAATTCGAACAGCACGTCCCAGGCCCCGAGCGCCACCAGGGCATCGATCGCCCGGCACCGTACCTGGAAAAGCCCACTCGGCTCTCGTTGGAAGAGCAGCCTACGAAGTTCCGGAATTGCTTCAGGGCCATACCTCGTGATCTCCGAAACGGCCTGGTCTCCATCGTGCAGCGACTTCAGCTTATCGAGCACCTGTTGAATATCCTGCGGCCCTGCGATGTGAGGATGCGGATGCATGGCGCACCGTCCCGTTCACGTCATCGCCTTTGGCGCGCCGCGAACCGTATGGATGGATGGTCCCGCCGCGGATTTTCCCAACGAGCTCCCGCCCACGCCTGGAGACGGTGCATCCGCCGGCCTGGGGGTGAAATTGACACGCGGGTGTCCCGCAACAGCCAGCAGCGCTCGTTTCGCCACGGTCGTTTCCTCTCGACTGGCCAAATACCGCCGGACCGCGTCGTGCTTCAGTGCATATCGCCGCATGTCTTCTGAAAAACGCTCCAGCACCGCGGCTTGGTGCTCGATCAGTCCTCGTGCCGCCTCGTCCTCCCTGACTGCATCGACGAGCATTGCGAAATGGGGGAGGCAGATCGCCGAAAGGGATTTCAGCGCCTTGCCATGGTCGTCATCGAGGCGCTTCGCAGTCGCCGCGATCGCCTCTTCCTCCGCTTCCGCGCGAACACGACAGAGCAGACATTCGTCCTGTGACGGGAGAAGACGCTGCAGCCTGGCAAGGAGGGCGCCTCGGTGGCCGGTCGAGGATGCCGCATCGCGAAGCCCCGATGACAGCCGATCCAACAGGGTCGGATAGCCATTGCATGTGCCGTAAGGCGACGCGATGGACTCGTATTCCCAAGTATGGAACGGGCAGAAACCGCCGCGGCTTGCGAAGCGCCGTTGCTCTTCTTCGCTCACGATGATCGCTTGTTGGTAACGGCAGAGAAAATCCCATAGCTTATCCGCAATATGACGGCAGATCTCGCAGGCGTCTATCTGATGCAGATTTGCAAGCGTGTCGGCCCCGCCGAGCGGCGACGTCCGTCCGTTCTCGCGCCCGATCGAGCCGAGCAACCCGCCGGCCTGTGCCTTCAGGTGGGCGGCCTCCGCCGATGACGGAAATTCCTGCAAGAGGTCCTGGATGCGTTCGCACATCCGCAACAGGAATTCGCGATTTTTCTCCTTCAGGAGAAATTCCAGAATCTGACTTTCGAGCTCCACGATGCCGCTTGCGGCCAGCCGCGACGCATCCCCGGCACGTTTTGCTTGCAGCCCCTCCGTGGACGAGACCGAGAAGACCTGCGGCGTCGCGCGGCCGAACACCTGCTCGACCTCTTTACGCACGAATGCGACGGCGACCCTGCGGTCCGCGGCCGAAACGAGGTCGTGCTTGTTCATCACGATGAATATCGGCTTTCCGGACGCAGCACCGGCTTTGAAAAAGCGCATTTCGTCGTCCGACAGGGGACTTTCATAACTGGTGACAAGAACGAAGGCGTCCGCCTCGGGAAGAAAGGATTCCGTGGTCAGCGTGTTCTCCACGATGACTGAGCCGAATCCTGGCGTGTCTACGAAGTAGACTCCCCGACGCAGCGTTTCGCAGGGAAGCTGTATCTCGGCAGTCTGGATCCCCTGGACATTGCCCGGGTTGCCGTCCTGCGTGATGTATCGCGGCAGGGATTCGATCGGGATTACCTGGTCGAGGACTCTATTTCTGTATTTCAAGACCGCCTGCTCCACGCTTCCATAGGTGACCGTCGTAATGACGGATGTCAGCGGAGCGATACCGGTCGGGAGCCGATCGGTTCCCAGGATCGCATTCATCAGCGATGTTTTCCCCCGGCTGAAACGGCCGACCACGACGAGGTTGAATCGGTCTTCTGCCAGGCGCGCGAAGAGGCCACGGAGGCGCTCCTTCCGATCACTCTGATCATCGGACACGACATACGACATGCGTCGCAATATTTCGGCAATTGCGAATTTCTTCTGCTCGTACTCACGCAAGTCCATCTGGGAGCGTCCACGCAGCGTCAGGTCGGCCTGCTCGTAAACCGCCCGAATTCCTGCACGAGGTCTGCATAGAGCTGCTTCTTGAATCCAACGATCACGTCCGGCAGCCGATCGATGGCGATCCATTTCCAGGCGGAGAATTCCGGCTGCGCGGTGGCGATGTCTATCTCGGCGTCCGTGCCGAGAAATCGCATGACGAACCACTTCTGCTCCTGGCCGCGCCACCGGCTGCGTCTGCCCCACCGTTCGAGAACCTCAGGCGGAAGTTCGTAGCGTAGCCAGGTCTTGGTCTCCGCCAGGATGCGTGCGTTGTCGGTTCCTAGTTCCTCCCTCAACTCGCGAAACGCTGCGGCCCGCGGGTTCTCATTTTCCTCGATCCCGCCCTGCGGCATCTGCCAAGCGTCGTGCGGGGTATCGGCGCGTTGCCCGACGAATACCTCGTCCGACGCATTGAGGAGCATGATGCCGATGCCTTTGCGGTACAGGCCCTCGCCTGAAGAGCTCTCTTCTTCGCCGGAGGGCCTGTCAGGCCGCAGTCCGGCCGCCACGTGCTTCAAAAGCCCTCGCAGTTCGTGTTCGCCGACCTTGTCCGATCGCATCACCATCCAGGTGATCGGGTCGGAGAGAAGATCCTCCAAGCTCGGTCCTCTCGGTTGGTCCGGCTTCCGGCCCGGCATATTTCCCTCCGATATTGCGCGGCAGTCGGAGGCGGAAGAGACCGGAGGCCTCCACCGCCGCCCCGATCCGGACGCGCGCCTCAGACAGGCTCACTCTGACAAGCGGACGAACGCGGGTTGAGGCCCCTGGATCTGCGCGTCGTTTCTCGCCTGGACGGGAAGCTGCAGCACTGTCGCACGCTGACCAGGGCGCAGACGTGTCACCAGCACGATCTTCCCGTTCGCGAACTCCAAGGCGTCATGGTGTGCGTCGCTCCGGTTCCCGTTGATTTTCCGGAATCGCGCAACCTTATGTCCGACCTTTCCGAACCGGAGCGCCGAGAAAAGTCGGTCGAACGGATGATAAAACTCGGTGTCTTCCTTGAACGCGAGCTCGCATCCGGGCAGCAGACACACTGCCACGTCCGGTTCCCCGACCGCGCAGAACCCCCGCGTGGCGGAATTGGCGAATCTGGTCGTCATGAGTTCGTCACCGACTCTCGCCGGTCGCGACGAGACGGCGTGCAGGCTGTAGTCACACATGTGAGATGCTCCATCTCTTGCGGTGGATAAGAACCGCGGATGGCCGCAAGGGTCGCATTGTGTGATGGCTTGGTGACCGGCGGGCCGCCGGTACGCCGTCGTGCGCACCGATACGGCCACACATGCCGAAAGACGTCCTGGACGAAGCCGCAGAGCGCCCTTTTCGATCATGTTCCTGCCCGCACAAGCCAACAAAAAACCCACCTCTTGGTGGGTTCATCAATGATCCCACCGCGGCTATCCGCAGTAGGAGTCATCAGCCGTCGGGGCGTATATGGGCGACTCCATGCCCAACCCATACGCTAGCAAATTCCGTTTGCTCGTCAACATCAGCGTGCACGCATCTCCCTTGCGCATGACAAAACGCGGACGGCAGACCATCGATGAATTCGCAGTCGCGAACGGTCCGAATAAATTTCCTGCAAACGTTCCGAACGAACGGATCAACGACCGCGCCTGCCTCTTGGCTTCAAGGTGCTCGGCTGCCCGCCACTTTGCGATTGCTGCCCTGTGGCATTTCCCTTACAAACCTCGACGGCGGTGGGGTTCGCCTTAAACGCCCGATGGGCCAATGACTCCTGGCGAGGCTTTTGCTTCGGAAGGAGTATGTATGGCCAGCCCCTTTGGCGAAGTGCGCCTTCGGCATCGCTGCCTGCACCGCGACCTAGCGTCCGCGCCCGCATCCCGTTCATCCAGTTGCCGGCAGGTTGCGCCTTGCATGGCGGCAGCCCGGCATGGCGGCAGCCCGGCCGCAGTTCCGGATGCTTTCCGAGCCGGAGCACGGTTCGCGAGGAGTTCGCAAACGTTCGCTAAGGTGAAATCGTGCCGACCAATGTAGCGCGTGGCACGGGCCGCCGCCGGTCTTCCCAGGCGGCGCTTCGGTTCGTCATCCTGATCGGCATCCTGAGCTTCTTCGCGGACTTCACGTACGAAGGATCGCGCAGCATCATCGGGCCTTACCTGGCAAGCCTCCAGGCAACCGGGACGATCGTCGGTCTCGTCACAGGTTTCGGCGAGCTGCTGGGCTACGGCCTGCGGCTGGTGTCGGGACGCTGGGCGGACGCGAGCGGGCGATACTGGCCGATCACCATTTTCGGCTACGCCGTCCAGATGGCGTCGGTTCCCGCACTGGCACTCGCCGGCAGTTGGCCTGTTGCTGCGGCGCTGATCATCCTGGAGCGGGTCGGCAAGGCCATTCGCAATCCGCCTCGCGACGTGATGCTCTCCCACGCGGGAAAACAGGTCGGCGGGTATGGCTGGGTGTTCGGGCTCCATGAAGCCCTCGACCAGGCGGGCGCCATGGTGGGTCCGCTCGCCGTAGCGGTCACGCTCGCCTATGAGCACAGCTACCGCGAAGCCTTCGCTGTCCTCCTCGTGCCAGCCCTCATCAACCTGAGCCTGGTCGGACTCGCACGGTGGCTGTATCCGAAGCCGGAGGATATGGAACCCTCGGTACCGGCAATCGGCGACTCCGGGTTGCCGCACGTATTCTGGATCTATCTGGTCGGTGCGGTTCTCGTCGCCGCGGGATTCGCCGATTATCCCCTGATCGCATTTCATTTCAGCCGAACCGGAGTCGTCTCGGGGAATTGGATCGCCATTTACTATTCGGTGGCCATGGCCGTGAGCGGCGCGGGATCGCTGGTGTTCGGACGCCTCTTCGACAGGTTCGGATTCTCCGTATTGGTCGCGCTCACGCTGGTATCCGCGCTGTTCGCGCCGCTGGTCTTTTTCGGAGGATTTTGGGCGGCGCTGGTCGGAGCGGCGATCTGGGGACTGGGAATGGGAGTCCATGAATCGATCATCCCGGCCGCCGTCGCGCCGATGGTCCCGATCCGGCGGCGCGCGTCGGCCTTCGGTTTGTTCACCGCGGGTTATGGCATCTTCTGGTTTGCCGGCAGCGCCGCGATCGGCATCCTGTACGACGTATCGCTGCCGGCCGCTGTACTTTTCTGTGTCGCGACGCAGCTAGCGGCTGTTCCGATTTTCATTTGGATTGGCCGGCGCTTGCGGACGCAAAATGAAGAATAGCCCGCTTTCTGCCGCTGGGCGCCGCGCGCCGCTTGCATCGACGATCGAGGCACAATCAGACGGTTTCCTCGGCAATCGCTGCGGTCAGACCTTCTCGGCGAATTTCTCCCCGAATGGGCTTTCGTAAACCGCCCAGGATCCGAGCTCCCACTCGATTTCGAGCAGACGGTTGTATTTTGCCAGCCGCTCGCTTCGCGACAGCGAACCTGCCTTGATCTGTCCTCCATCCATGGCGACGGCGAAGTCAGCGATGAACGTATCTTCGGTCTCACCGGATCTGTGCGAGATGACATAGCCCCAACCTGCCTGCCGGCAGATCTCGATCGCGTCCATCGTCTCGGAAACGGTGCCGATCTGATTTAGCTTGATCAGAACCGCATTCGTCGCGTGCTCCGCAATTCCATATCGGATGAACTTCGGATTGGTCACGTAAAGATCGTCGCCGACGATCTGAATGCGCTCGCCCAGGGTCGCCGTCATGGTCCGGAAACCTGCCCAATCGTCCTCGGCAAAGCCATCTTCGATCGAAATGATCGGATAGGTGTCTGTCAAACGGCGATAGGTCTCGAGGAGATCGTCGCCCGAGAGGACCTGCCCGGTAGACTTTTCCATGACATATCGCCCGTCCTTGTAGAAAGAGCTGGCCGCCGGATCGAGGGCCAACGCGACGTCGCTGCCGGGAATCAGCCCGGCCGCGCGAATGGACTCGACGATGAGTTCGCACGCTTCATCATTGCTCCTGAGATTGGGCGCGAATCCGCCCTCGTCCCCGACGGATGTCGAATGTCCACGCTTTCGCAGCGCCGCGCTGAGAGCATGAAACGTTTCCGCCCCGAAACGCAGGGCCTCCCGGAAGCTCTGCGCGCCATGCGGCACGATCATGAATTCCTGGAAATCCAGCGAATTGTCCGCGTGCTTTCCGCCGTTGATCACATTCATCATCGGAACGGGAAGACGGCGTGCCGACGCTCCGCCCAAATACTCGAAAAGCGGAATCTTCGATGCCGAAGCGGCGGCGCGCGCGACCGCCATGGAGACTCCCACTATCGCATTGCCCCCCAGGCGGGACTTGTTCTCGCTGTGGTCGAGGCGGATCAAGACCTGATCGATGCTCGCCTGTTCACTGGCGTCGCGTCCCACCAGGCTCTCCTGAATGATGCCACGAACAAGCGAAACGGCCTTGAGAACGCCTTTTCCGCCGTAGCGGGTGGCATCGGCATCCCGCAGCTCGACCGCTTCATGCCGTCCGGTTGACGCTCCCGAGGGCACCGACGCCACGCCCCGATCTCCGTTCTCGAGTTCAACCACCACCCGAAGCGTGGGATATCCACGCGAATCGAGGATCTCTATGGCGTCGACCGACTTGATTCCGAAGCTCATCGATGTGCTTCCATGCAGAAAAGATAAGTTGAGGACCTGCGGAGATTCCCCGATCGCCTGTGTTGTCAGGCGCGGTCGGTCTGCAGGAGTTTCGCGCGTATACCGGACAATGCTGCCCTTGCCTCATCGAGCCTGCCGATCTCCGGTTCGACCGAGGATTCCGCACCGCGCCGTCGCGTCATGGTCTCCTCGATGGCGCTTGTGGTGACGGATATCGCCTCCTCGAGGTGCTGCTCGAAACGGGCTTTGATCCCCCTGAAGGTCTCGTCGATCCCCCTAAGGATTGCCCACCGAAGGTTTTCGGCATTTCGCAACACCAGTTCCTTGACGTGTCCCGCTATTCGCCGGCGCAGGCGCGCACGGCGCACGCGCGCCGGAAGCACCAGGTCGAACATACGGTTCAGGTCGGGAATCAGCGTGAGCTTGATCTCTTCGGTGACCCAGTACGGTTCCTGCAGGAGCTCAAACGTGTCGTCGTCGGAAGCCTGGCCGAGCGGCACCTGGAATATGTTTTCCGCCGCCAGACGTACACTGTCGACAAGTTCGTCGATTCGCTCCCGGTGCAGGGAAATGGCGGCGCGCGACTTTTCAGCGAACACACGAACGAAGTTCTCGCGCGCTTCCTCGAACATCTCGTCGAGCGCCGACGACAGCCAAATCCGCAGCTCCGCCTCGGGTCGATCCGGCACGGTGAGCATCCACTCGTCCAGCTTCTTCATGAGCCCGGATGAAACGTCCTCGCGCAATGCCTGGATGCTGCTCTCGAGATCGTTCCGCAGACGCCGCTTTTCCCCGTCGAGAAGATCGCTCAGAACGGCCTTCTGTACCTGTATCGACTTCAGCGCATTATCGAAGGCCTGAGATTTCGCGGCGAGCTCATCGAGGGGCATCCGGAGCGCGCGCATGCGGAGGTCGATGTTGGCGCGGGCGTCATAAAGCGCTTCCGCAGCTTTGGCTCTGACCGAATTGTCCAGCAGGCTGGCCTTTTCGGCCGCCAGCTTGCCGACCACATGTTTTTCAATCGCGACGAGTCCGCTCGCCTGCAATTTGCTCTGGTCGTTCGATTGCTTGGCAAGGAGGGCGTCGCGTGCCGATACGTTGAAGATCGCGGTATCGGACCGCCACAATTTGTTTTCCACGAGGACGTTCCGAATGAATTCGGTAACACGCCCCTGCTCTTCGGAGCTGAGATAATCCGCCTTGTTGAGAATGAAGATGGTTCTCAGCATCAATGATTTGAGATGGCGGAGATAGTCCAGCTCGACTTCCGTGATCGGCGGGTCGGCGGATGTGACGAACACGACGGCATCGCATTGGGGGAGCACGCCGAGGGCTGCATCGGTGTTGTGACGGAAAGTCGAACCGACCCCGGGCGTGTCGATGAGCACGACCTCGTTTGCCAGAATGGGAGCCGGATAGAACAGATCGACCCGGGTGACGCCCAGGCGGTTTTGCGGATTCGCCTCCTCGGCGACATAACGAAAGAGATACTTCTGAATTTCACCAGGGTCGGGATTCGCGAACTGCTCCGTCGGCCGCCCCTCGAAACGCACGCGGACCTGGGGTTCCGGCCCTCGCGAAATGAAGGTCGGGACGGCGGTCAACGGCACAACGGCGACCGGGAGCACCGGAGCGCCGAGCAGCGCGTTGATGAAGGTGCTTTTCCCCCGTTTGAACTGGCCGAGGATCGCCACCTGCAGGCGGCTCTCTTGGAGCCGCTCGTGCAGCGTCGTCAGCCTATGGCTGAACGGAGACTCGTCGCCGACGCAGTCGTCGACCAAAACCGAAGCCTGGGCGAGAAGCTCCGCAAGTCCGCCCGCCGCTGCCTGGCTCTCGCGCACTGTGGTCACGTCGTTCAAGCATGCCCTCCTCGGGTCGACTGGCGCACGTTCCGATTCCCCGCCTCCCGACAGATCAAAGCCGCTCCTCCCCAAGATCGTTTCCAAGATCGTCCGCGTCCGCTCGCGCCTCCATGCCGTCGACGAAGGCCGCACCGGAGGGGAGCGCGGTGCGGTCCAGCATGGCTTCCTTGGCCCGCAGCCACGCCAATATGTCGCCGCGCAGTCCGCTCAAGGGGCGTGCCCAACGTTGGTTCTTGAAAGCTCGGCTCTCGGCGCCGGCCCACCAGTATTCCTTCGTCACCATGAGGCTCCAGCCGCGCCGGCCGCCGCGCGTGAGTGTCACGATCTCGATGGTCAGGCCGTGCTTGGGTCCTGTGAAACTGTGCCGCTCCCGCTCGAACTCCACGCCGTCGTAGGTCCAGCGCAACTGTTGCAGGCCGGGGTTGCCGACGCCGAGCAGCAGATCGAACACGCGGAAGAATGAAGGACGCGCAAAGCTTTTCATGGGCGCCCCCTCACCAAAGGCCCGATGCGGGCACGGGACCGGATGATTCGTCATCACGCACCCGGGTCCATCGCACCCACTTGGCAGGCCGATCGCTGGGCCTGCCACGGGGCCGGATTGGAGCCGACTGGGACGGCCGGGACATACGTCCAAACTCTGCCGTCCCCCTCCTCCTGGAGGTGTAGTCCGCCTCCGCCTGGAGCATGGGGAGGCTGCGGCGACGGGCCGATCGAATGCGGAATATCGGGGGTAGGATGAAGTCGAGAACGCATCGGCGCATGCTCCGCAGCCGCGGAATGTGCGTCATCCGATCGACAATGTTGAAGAGAGGGTCCGGCATATCATGGCTCCCGCCGCACGTCTTCCGCGGCAGGAGTCATCAGCCTCTCGGCGCTTTCAGGGGGACCCCATC
>CAYVBN010000200.1:0-10976 GCA_964449645.1 uncultured Hyphomicrobiales bacterium | reverse complement strand
TGGCAATCGGAATGGCCGGTGTTTCCGTCGCTGTTGCTCCTCGTCTCCGGCGCGCTCGCCAACGTTCTCGACATCGCCGAAGGGCTCGAGGTCGACGCGGCGCGCATGCGCGCCAATCTCGAGATCACGCGCGGGGCGATCATGGCCGAAGCGGTTTCGACCGCGCTGGGCGCCAGGCTCGGCAAGCAGCAGGCGCACAAGATCGTCGAGGAGGCGGCGCGCGCCTCGGCCACGCACAAGCGCGACCTGCGCGAGGTGCTGTGCGAGGACCCGCGCGTCACCGCCGAGATCGCGCCCGCCGAGATCGCTCGCCTGTTCGAGCCGCTCTCCTATCAGGGCGTCTCGCAAGGCTTCATCGACCGGCTCCTCGCCGCATCGCGCCGTCACGCGGGCGAAACATGAGCCGACCCTCACGCCATCGAGGAGAAACGAAATGCCGACCATAAGGGCCGCCGACGGGTGTCGGATTCACGTCGAGATCGAGGGTCCCGAACGCGCGCCGGCGCTCATGCTGTCGAACTCGCTCGGCACCGACCTCGCCATGTGGGATCCGCAGGTGCAGGCGTTCTCGCGCAATTTCCGCCTCGTGCGCTACGACCGGCGCGGCCACGGCCGTTCGGATGCGCCCAAGGGGCCCTACACGATGGAGCAGCTCGGCCGCGACGCCCTCGCCATCATGGACGCGCTCGGCCTCGCCAAGGTGAACTGGTGCGGCCTCTCGATGGGCGGCATGGTCGGCCAATGGCTCGGCGCCAACGCGCCGGAGCGGATCGACCGCCTCGTGCTCTCCAACACCTCCTGCTACTACCCGGTGAAGGCGCCGTGGGACGAGCGGATCGCGGCGGTGCGCAAGGGCGGGGTCGAGGCGGTCGCCGATGCCGGTCTCGGGCGCTGGTTCTCGCCGGATTTCCGCGAGCGGGCGCCGGACGTGATGGCGCACATGCGCGCGATGATGGTCGCCACGCCCGTCGAGGGCTATGTCGGCTGCTGCGAGGCGGTGCGCGACATGGACCATCGCGAGATTCTCGCGCGCATCAAGGCGCCCACGCTCGTCATTGCCGGACGCTACGATCTCGCGACCCCGATCGAAGCCGCCGAATATATCCGCAGCCGCATTCCGGGTGCGGCGCTCACGGTGCTTGAGGCCGCGCACATTTCCAACGTCGAGCAGCCGGCGGCCTACACCAGCGAGGTGCTGGGCTTTCTGACGCAAAAATGAACGTGGCGCCGATCCGCGCAGGGAGTTCGGACATGGACGACAACATGGACGACAACGAGCGCCGCGACCGCGGCATGAGCAAGCGCCGCAAGATTCTGGGCAACGCCTGGGTCGATCGCGCGAACGCCAACAAGTCCCCGTTCACCAGTGATTTCCAGGACTTCATCACGCGGGTCGCGTGGGGCGAGATCTGGCAGCGTCCCAACATGGATGAGCGCACGCGGCGCATCCTCGTCATCGGAACCATGATGGCGATCGACAAGTGGGACGAATTCCGCATGCACGTGCGCGCCGCCCTGGTCGAAGGCGGATTGAACCCCGACGACATCAAGGAAATCATCATGCAGCAGGGGCTCTATTGCGGCGTGCCGGCCGCGAACCATGCCTTCAAGCTGGCGAGCGAGGTGATCGCCGAGGTGGAGAAGGCGAAGGTCCCGTGAACCGTTGCGAAACCGGCAGTAAGTATCAGCCCTCGAGTGGCGCGAGAAGTGATTTGTGCGCGAGAAGTGGTCGGTCCCAGGACATGATGCTGCCCGCTGAAGCTGCTGCTGATACTGCTTGGTGCGGGCGAAACGATCTGCCGAACGGCCATATAGACGTGCGGCCTCACCCGCCGCCCTGCTCGCGGAACGCCTGAGGCGTCGTTCCGGTCTGCTTGCGGAAGAAGCGGGTGAAGTGCGAGGGATCGGAGAACGCGAGATCGTAGGCGATCTCGTGAATGGGCTCGGTGGTGAACACGAGCTGGCGCTTGGCCTCGGTCAGCACGCGCTGGCGGATGAGATGGCCGGCCGTCACGCCGGTCGCGCGCTTGACGTGATCGTTGAGCCGGTCCGGCGTCATCGCCAGCTTCTCGGCATAGAAGCCCAGCATCCGCTGCTTGCGGAAGTGCTCCTCGACCAGCTTGCGCAGGGTCTCGACGATCGGATCGGCCGGACGAAGCGTCACCGCGCCGGTGCGCGCCCGGCTCGCCGCGAGGCGCGCCACCTCGATGGCGATGAGCGCCAGGTAGCCGCGCATGGCAAGCCGATAGCCCTCGCGCGCGAGAAATCGCTCCTCGTGCAGATCGCCGCAGAATGAGGCGATCCGGTCGAGCTCGGCGGCGCCGGCGAGCGGCACGATCGGATCGGCGGCGAGCGTGCGCAGTTGATGGAGCGCCTTTCCTGAATGATCCCCGAGCGTCTGCGCGACGTCCTCGGTGAAGCTCACGACCCAGCCTTCGGTGGCCCCGGCGCGAAAGCGGAACCCGTGCGCAACCGTGGCGGGCACCAGGACGGCGGCCGGCGCCTCGAACGTGCGCGTCGCCGCCTCGTGGCTCATCTCGCCGCCGCCGCGCGAGATGAGCAGGATCTGGAACAGATTGCGGTGGCGATGGGCGCGGATCGTCCAGTCATGGATCGACGAGCGCGAGCTGATCGTCTCGATGTGAATGAAGTCGAATGCCTGGTCGTCCGGCGGATCGCCGTAGAGATGGAACAACGGCAGGGCCAGGACGGAGGACATCCGCAGAGAATAAAGCAGGCCGGCAGCCGGGAAAACCTGCTGAGCCGGCGCCTTCCACCGCCGAATGAGCGGCCGGCGCGGCTGCCGTCTGCGCAGTCTCGCTGCATCGCGAAAGAGCCGCGCCGCGTTCACCGGCAGCATGAAACCACATCCCGCGCTCGCGCGTTGGGGTGCGCAACAACCTTCAAAGGGGCCGTATCATGGGACGTTATCTTCTGCTCTGGCTGCTCGGGGTTCCGATCCCGATCCTGCTTCTCATCTGGGCATTCGGAGGACTGCACTAGCGCGCAGGTCTGCGCAAAACCGGAATCCACGTTTGCGGATCGCGCTCTAAAACAGCACCCTCACCCTCATCCGCACTGCGCTGATCGGCGCCCGCCAGACGGGCGCCGATCGCGTCTGCGTCGCGCCGCCGCTCGACTTTCGCGTCCGCCGCCGTTGCCGCCCCGGCGGGCCCCTGTTAAAGGAATCGTGCACGCCGCCTGGAGCGCGATCCGCCGACACTTTGCCGGATCATGCGCTTGGGACGCAGAAATGCGGGCGGCGATTGCGGACCGGATCGCCAGGGGAGCCTTTAGGCGCGGCCGACGCATGGAATATTTCGTTCAGCAGCTCATCAACGGGCTCACGCTCGGCTCGATCTACGGCCTCATCGCGAGCGGCTACACGATGGTCTACGGGATCATCGGCATGATCAACTTCGCGCACGGCGACATCTTCATGGTCGGCGCGTTCGTGGCGCTGATCGCGTTTCTCGTCCTCGTCTCGATCGGCGTGACGGCGGTGCCGCTGGCGCTGTTCTTCGTGCTGCTGATCGCGATGGCCCTCACCGCGCTCTACGGGTGGACGGTCGAGCGGGTCGCCTATCGGCCGCTGCGCCACTCGTTCCGCCTCGCGCCGCTGATCTCGGCGATCGGCATGTCGATCGTGCTGCAGAACTACGTCCAGGTCGCGCAGGGCGCGCGGGTCAAGCCGCTGCCGCCGCTCATCGAGGGCACCCACACGCTGTTCGCGAGCCAGACCTTCGCGGTGCAGATCTCGAACGTGCAGATCATCGTGGTGGTCACCACCATCGCGCTCATGGCCGTGTTCTCGTGGATCGTCGCGCGCACGCGGCTCGGACGCGACATGCGGGCCTGCGAGCAGGATATGAAGATGACGGCGCTGCTCGGGGTCGACGTCGACCGGACGATTTCGCTCACCTTCGTCATGGGCGCGGCGCTCGCCGCGGTCGCCGGCGTGATGTACCTCCTCTATTACGGGGTCGTCGATTTCTTCATCGGTTTCGTCGCCGGCGTGAAAGCCTTTACGGCCGCAGTGCTCGGCGGGATCGGCTCGCTGCCGGGCGCCATGATCGGCGGCCTGCTGATCGGGCTGATCGAGACGTTCTGGTCGGCCTACTTCTCGATCGAATACAAGGACGTCGCCGCCTTCTCGATCCTGGTGATCGTGCTGATCTTCCTGCCGACCGGGCTGCTCGGCCGTCCCGAGATCGAGAAAGTGTGAGCCGCCGAGGCCGCTTCGTGTCGCATCCGGCAGAGCGCGATATCCGAACGACCTACGACTTCCCCGGCGCGCTGAAGAGCGCGCTGATGTCCGCGCTCGTCGCCTTCGGCCTGTTCTCGCTGCTCATCGGCATTCGCACCGACCAGGGGCCGACCGGCGCGCTGGTGTTCGAGACGCGTTTCGTCGCGCTCGCGGAGCTCGTCGGTGCGGTGTTCGTCGGCAGTCTTCTCCGCACGCTTCTGCTCCAGAGCGGCGTAAGGACGGACATCAGCCGACGAATGCCCGACGCGGTGTGGCGCGCCCTCGCGGGTCTCGCCGACTTGGCGAAGCCCGCTCTCCTGCTGTTCGCGCTCGCGGTGCCGTTTCTCTTCTACAGCAACCGCTATCTGCTCGATCTCGGCATCCTGGTGCTCACCTACGTAATGCTCGGCTGGGGTCTGAACATCGTGGTCGGCCTCGCCGGGCTGCTCGATCTCGGCTATGTCGCGTTCTACGCGGTCGGCGCCTATTCCTACGCGCTGCTGGCGCAGAATTTCGGCCTCTCATTCTGGGTGTGCCTGCCGCTCGCCGGCATCCTCGCCTCGTTCTGGGGCGTCCTGCTCGGCTTTCCGGTGCTGCGCCTGCGCGGCGATTATCTCGCCATCGTCACCATGGCGTTCGGCGAAATCATCCGCCTGGTGCTGCTCAACTGGCAGAGCTTCACCGGCGGGCCGAACGGGATTTCGGGAATCCCGCGGCCGTCGTTCTTCGGCATTCTCTTCGTCCCCGGCGAGCACGGCTTCGCGGCGACCTTCGGCATTTCCTACTCGCCGACGCACCGCGTCGTCTTTCTCTATTATCTGATCCTGGCGCTCGCGCTCGTCACCAATTTCGTCACGCTGCGGCTGCGGCGGCTGCCGATCGGCCGCGCCTGGGAGGCGCTGCGCGAGGACGAGATCGCCTGCCGCTCGCTCGGCATCAACACGACGAACACGAAGCTCACGGCCTTCGCCATGGGGGCGATGTTCGGCGGCTTCGCCGGATCGTTCTTCGCGACGCGACAGGGCTTCATCAGCCCGGAGTCGTTCACGTTCGGCGAATCCGCGCTGGTGCTCGCGATCGTGGTGCTGGGCGGCATGGGCTCGCAGATCGGTGTCGCGGTTGCCGCACTCGTGATGCTCGCCGGATTCGAATTCTTCCGCGAGTTCGAGCAGTACCGGATGCTGGTGTTCGGCGCCGCCATGGTGACGATCATGATCTGGCGCCCGCGCGGGCTGGTCGCGACGCGCGACCCTTCCGTGTTCCTCAAGGAGCGCAAAACGGTGTCCGCCGCGCTCGTGCAGGAGGGGCGCGGATGACCGACGGCGCCGACGTCATTCTTGCGGTCGATCATCTCACCATGCGCTTCGGCGGACTGCTTGCGGTCGACGACCTGTCCTTCCAGGCGCGGCGCGGTCACATCACGGCGCTGATCGGCCCGAACGGGGCCGGCAAGACGACGGTGTTCAACTGCATCACCGGCTTCTACAAGCCGACCGCCGGAATGATCCGCCTTGTGCATCCGGACGGCACGACCTTCCTGCTGGAGCGGCTGTTCGACTATCGCATCGCCCGGCTCGCGCGCGTCGCCCGCACGTTTCAGAACATCCGCCTGTTCCCCGGCATGACGTTGCTGGAAAATCTGCTGGTCGCGCAGCACAACCCGCTGATGCGCGCGTCCGGCTTCACCTTCGCGGGCCTGTTCGGCCTCGGCAGCTACCGGCGCGCGCAGGCTGCCGCGATCGACAAGGCGAGCTATTGGCTCGATCGGATCGGCCTCATTCGCCGCGCCGACGATCCGGCCGGCGAGCTTGCCTATGGCGATCAGCGCCGGCTCGAGATCGTGCGCGCCATGTGCACCGATCCGGTGCTGCTCTGCCTCGACGAGCCGGCCGCCGGCCTCAATGCGCGCGAGAGCGCGGAGCTCAACGAGCTGCTGCTCTTCATCCGGTCGGAGCACGACACCTCGATCCTGCTCATCGAGCACGACATGTCGGTGGTGATGGAAATTTCCGACCACCTCGTCGTGCTCGACTATGGAGCAAAGATTTCCGATGGACCGCCCGATGAGGTCCGTTTCGACCCGAAGGTCATCCACGCCTATCTGGGCGTCGCCGACGAGGAGGTCGAGGCGGCGGAAGCGGAGGTCGGGCTGTGATCGCCGCACCCGCGACGGCGAACGACATGGCCCCGCTGCTCGCGGTGCGCGGGCTGACGGCCGGCTACGGCCGGATCGTCGCCCTCAAGGGCAGCGACCTCGACGTGCGCGAAGGCGAGATCGTGGCCCTCATCGGGGCGAACGGCGCCGGCAAGTCGACCTTGATGATGACGATCTTCGGCATGCCGCGGGCGCGCGGAGGCGCGATCTCGTTTGCGGGCCGCGACATCACGGCTCTGCCGACGCACGAGATCGCGCGGTTGCGCATCGCGCAGGCGCCGGAGGGCCGGCGCGTCTTCGCCCGCATGACCGTGATCGAGAACTTGCAGATGGGCGCGACCGGCGCGGATCCGGCGCATTTCGCGGCGGACCTCGAACGCGTCTTCGCCCTCTTCCCGCGCCTCGCGCAGCGCCGCACCCAGCGCGGCGGCACGCTCTCGGGCGGCGAGCAGCAGATGCTGGCGATCGGCCGTGCCCTGATGAGCCGGCCGCGGCTCCTGCTGCTCGACGAGCCGTCGCTCGGCCTCGCGCCGCTCCTCGTCCGGCAGATCTTCGACGCCATTCGCACGCTCAACGAAAAGGAGAAGCTGACCGTCTTTCTCGTTGAACAGAATGCGTATCACGCGCTCAAGCTCGCGCACCGCGGCTACGTCATGGTCAATGGGCTCATCACCATGTCGGGGACCGGGCGGGAGCTGCTGGCGCGCCCGGACATCCGCGCGGCCTATCTGGAAGGCGGGAGGGGGTGACCGTGACCGAACTCTACGGTGACGAAACACTCCTGCAGACCGTGCTGGTGACGATCGTCATCGGCGGCGGCGCCGCCTGGCTCGCCGGCCGTGCGGTGGCGCGCACATGGCGGCCATTGTGGCAGATCGTCGCGTACATGCTCCTCCTCGGCGCGGGCGTCCGCTTCGTGCATTTCGCGCTGTTCGACGCCACCCTGCTCTCGCCCGCCGGCTACCTCATCGACACCGCCTTTCTGATCCTCGTCGGATGCCTCTCCTGGCGCGTCGCCCGCACCACCCAGATGGTCACCCAGTACGCTTGGCTCTACGAGCGCAGCAGTCCTCTCACCTGGCGGGATCGCCCGGCTTCGGCCGAGATACCGCAGCGCGGCGCGTGACTTCCGGCAAAATCCCGCCAAAATGACCGGCGACCTGTTGCCTGCGGCGGCAGAACCGCCCGGCAGGGCTTGCGCCGGCGCCGGATTTCAGAGGGAGAATGGCATGACCAAGCTACGCTTCGGCCTGGCGCTCGGCGCGAACGTCGCGCTCGCGGCCCTCGTATTCGCGGGCCTTCCGTCCACCGCCCGCGCGCAGGACATCTCCGTCGCGGTCGCCGGGCCGATGACCGGCGGGGAAGCGACCTTCGGGCGGCAGATGCGCAACGGCGCCGAGCAGGCGGTCGCCGACCTCAATGCGGCCGGCGGCGTGCTCGGCAAGAAGCTCAAGCTCGAAGTCGGTGACGACGCCTGCGACCCCAAGCAGGCCCGCTCGGTCGCCGAGAAGCTCGCCGGCATGCAGGTGCCGTTCGTCGCCGGCCACTACTGCTCATCGTCCTCGATCCCGGCCTCCGACGCCTATGCGGACGGCAACGTGCTGCAGATCACGCCGGCCTCGACCAACCCGAAGTTCACCGACCGCGGGCTGTGGAACACGTTCCGCATCTGCGGACGCGACGACCAGCAGGGCGCCTTTGTCGCCGGCTACATCGCCAAGAACTTCAAGGGCAAGACCATCGCCATCATCAATGACAAGACCACCTACGGCAAAGGTCTCGCCGACGAGGTCAAGGCGGCGCTCAACCGGGCGGGCGTGAAAGAGAAGCTCAACGAGGCCTACAACAAGGGCGACAAGGATTTCTCCGCGCTCGTCTCCCGTCTCAAGCGCGACGCCATCGATCTCGTGTTCGTCGGCGGCTATCACCAGGAGGCCGGGTTGATCGTGCGGCAGATGCGCGCGCAGGGCCTCAAGACCGTGCTGATGGCGGGCGATTCGATGGCCGACAAGGAGTTCGCCTCGATCACCGGACCGGATGCGGAAGGCGTGCTGTTCACCTTCGGCCCCGATCCGCGCAAGCGCCCGACCGCCGCCGCGGTGGTCAAGGAATTCCGCCAGAAGGGCACCGATCCGGAAGGTTATACGCTCTATACTTACGCGGCGTTCCAGGTGTGGTCGCAGGCTGCCACCAAGGCCGGAACGACGGACCCGCAGAAGGTCGCCGCCGCCATCAAGGCCGGAAGCTGGGACACGGTGCTCGGCAAGATGTCGTTCGACAAGAAGGGCGACATGACCGCGCTCGGCTGGGCCGTCTACAAGTGGGACCGGTCGGGCAACTACGCCGAGATCTCCAGCAGCGACGGGACTTGAACCGACCCGCGCCATGAGGGCGCGTGTTCCGCACGCGGCGCGGTGCGACGTATCGGGCTGCAGATGCTGGACCCACTTTGATACTACGAAATGGATCCCTCATCTGCGGCGCCTCGCTATGCGCTGCTCCGCGTGCGGGGAACACAACTCCCCCCACCTCGCAATCAGCACGCAGGGCGCAACAGCGCGAGCGCATTGCGCCGTATCGGTCCCACCGTAGAGTAGATCGGCGCATTACGCCTTCGGGTAATGCGCCCTACGGGTTACGCGCGAGTCTCACCCGATCTTGCCGAGCGCCGGAAAGGCTTCGAGCAGCCAGAAGCTCGCCTCGCTGACGAAGCCGGTGAGGAAGGCGATGCCGGTGAGGACGAGCAGACCACCCATCACCTTCTCGACCACCGCGAGATGCGTGCGGAACCTGGCGACGAAGGCGGCAAACGGCTCGACCGCGAAGGCGGCGATGAGGAACGGGATGCCAAGTCCGGCCGAATAGACGGCGAGCAGCCCGGCGCCGGTGCCGACCGTATCCTTCGAGGCGGCGACCGCCAGGATCGCCGCGAGGATCGGCCCGATGCACGGTGTCCAGCCGAACGCGAAGGCGAGACCCATCACGTAGGCGCCCCACAGGCCGACCGGCTTCGGGATCGGCGCGCGCTTCTCGCGCATGAGCAGCGCGAGCCGGGTCACGCCGAGGAAGTGCAGGCCCATGATGATGATCGCGATGCCGGCGATCGTCGCGAGCGGGCCCGAATAGACACGCACCACTTCGCCGATCACGCTCGCGCTCGCCCCGAAGGCGATGAAGACGGTCGAGAATCCGAGCACGAACAGAAGCGCGGCGAGAATCGTCTCCAGCCTGACCTGCGGCGGCTTCTCGGCATCGGCGAAACGTTCGAGCGACGCGCCGGCGAGATACACGAGATAGGGCGGCACCAGCGGCAGGACGCAAGGCGACAAGAAGCTCAGGAGCCCCGCGACGAGCGCGGCGGCGATGGAGACGTCGGCGGTCATGGCGCCCCTACATGCGATGCCGGGGCGGCGGGCGCAAGTTCGGGGTTTCGGGGTCGCTGGGATGTGAACGCGGGCGGCCCCGCGGAGGGAGCCCTTGAGGTCCGGATGGGCCGGATTGACGCTCGGAACGGAATCGTCTCCGGTACGCTTCACGTCCGGCGCCGAACGGCGCGATCCGAGTGAGCTTCCCCATGAGCCAACGTGCCAACCGCCTCACCGATGTTGCCGGCCTGTGCGTCGGCCATGCCGACGATGCGCGGCTCGGCTCGGGCGTGACCGTCGTGGTGTTCGACGAGCCGACGATTGCGGCGGTCGACGTGCGCGGCGGCGGACCGGGCACGCGCGAGACCGACCTCCTCGGCTCCGCCACGACGGTCGAGCGCGTCGATGCGATCACGCTCTCGGGCGGCTCGGCCTTCGGCCTCGACGCGGCGACCGGCGTCCAGGCGTGGCTCGCCCAGCACGGGCGCGGCTTTGCGATCGGCTCCGCGCGCGTGCCGATCGTGCCGGGCGCGGTCCTGTTCGATCTGCTCAACGGCGGCGACAAGGCCTGGGGCCGGCGGCCGCCCTACAGCGACCTGGCCTATTCGGCTTCGGACGCCGCAGGGCTCGATTTCGCGCTCGGCAGCACCGGGGCCGGACACGGCGCGACCACCGCCAATTTCAAAGGTGGCGTCGGCACCGCTTCGGCGAGCGGGCCGGACGGAACCACGGTCGCCGCGCTGGCGGCGGTCAATGCCGTCGGCAGCGTGACGGTCGGCGACGGGCCGCACTTCTGGGCCGCGCCGTTCGAGCAGGAGAAAGAATTCGGCGGCTTCGGCTTCCCCTGGCCATTGCCGCCGGGCGCGCTCGATGTCCGCACCAAGGCCGCGCCGCTGACCAGCACGACGCTGGTCGTGGTGGCGACCGATGCGATCCTGACGAAATCGCAGGCGAAGCGTCTCGCCGTCATGGCGCAGGACGGTGTCGCGCGCTCAATCTATCCGGTGCACACGCCGCTCGACGGCGACGTGGTGTTCGCGGCCGCAACCGGAAAGCGCCCGCTCGCCGATCCGGTCTTCGGCCTCACGCGGCTCGGGACGCTGGCCGCCGATGCCGTGGCGCGCGCCATCGCGCGCGGAGTGTACGAGGCGACCGCCCTCGCCTTTCCGAACGCGCAGCCGAGCTGGCGCGAGCGGTTCGGCAAGGACTC
>CAYVBN010000199.1:0-2860 GCA_964449645.1 uncultured Hyphomicrobiales bacterium | reverse complement strand
GGCCGGCTGCATCAGCGCGCAGTGGAAGGGGGCGGAGACGGGAAGCATCATCGCGCGCTTCGCCCCGCGCGCCTTGGCAAGCTCGACCGCGCGCTCGACCGCCGCCTTGTCGCCCGACACCACGACCTGGCCGCCGCCGTTGTCGTTGGCGGCCTGGCAGACCTGGCCGGCGGCAGCCTCGGCGGCGACAGCGGCCGCCGCCTCGAATTCGAGGCCGAGCAGCGCCGCCATGGCGCCAACTCCGACCGGCACGGCGCGCTGCATCGCCCGCCCGCGAATGCGCACCAGCCGCACGGCGTCGGCGAGCGAGAACGTGCCGGCGGCCGCGAGCGCCGAGTATTCCCCGAGCGAATGCCCGGCCACGTAGGCGGCATCGCGCGCGAGGACGACCCCGGCTTCCGCTTCGAGCACGCGCAGGACCGCGAGCGAGACGGCGAGCAGCGCCGGCTGGGCGTTTTCCGTCAGCGTCAGCGTGTCGGCCGGGCCGTCCCGCATCACGGCGCTCAGCTTGCAGCCGAGCGCCTCGTCGACCTCCTCGAAGACCGCGCGCGCGACCGCGAACTGCTCGGCCAAAGCCTTGCCCATTCCGACCGCCTGGCTGCCCTGGCCCGGAAACACGAACGCAATCGTCATGAGGTCTCGGCCCCTCCCCGGAAAACGCGCCGTAAGACACCGCGAGGTCGGGCCTGTCAAGCACGGCCGGTGGAAGGTTCCCCGGTTGTGCAGGCCGGAGCGGAAGGGAACGGCCGGTCAGTGTGACGTTGCAGTAACGAAGCGACAACGGACGTTGGGTAAAGTCGCCTGATCCAGGACGGGTCGCATGGCCACCAACGAGTTCGTACTGGCGACGGAAGCCGACCTGGCGCGGGCGCGCACCGATCACGCGTTCCGCCAGCAGCTCCTCGCGCAGAACCTCGATCACCTGCTTGCCGAGCTCAACAAGCTGCGCAAGCTCAACGACGGCGGAACGGACCCGCTCCGCGCCGCCCAGATCCGCGAGGGGGTGAAGCTCGCCGTCAAGCTCGCCGAGATCCTGACCACCCTCGCCGACGCCCCCGCCCCGGACCGGGCCAGCGTGGCCTGAGGGGGCGCTCATCCCGCTCGGCCGCCTTGCATTTTCGCCCGAAACCCGTATAACCCCGCCTCCGCTCGATCCCGGCCGGGAGCTGAACGGACGGCCGTCTCCGTGGCCTCGCCACGGCGCCGGCAGGACCGCATGGTCCGGCGTCCCGTGTTCCCGCCTTCCTGAGCTTTCGAGCCTTTCCCGAAGGGCACGAGGGGCTTAGCGCCGGGCGAGCCGTGTGTCTGAGACCAGGAAAGGCAGCCCATGCCGCTCTACGAGCATGTCTATCTGGCGCGCCAGGACCTCTCGGCCCAGCAGGTCGAGGAGCTGACGAACCAGTACAAGGCCATCATCGAACAGATGGGTGGCAAGATCGCCAAGACGGAATACTGGGGGGTCAAGTCCCTCAACTTCCGCATCCGCAAGAACCGCAAGGCGCATTTCACGCTCCTGAACATCGAGGCGCCGGCCGCCGCGGTCGGCGAGGTCGAGCGCCAGGAGCGCATCAACGAGGACGTCCTGCGCGCGCTGACGGTGCGCGTCGACGAGCTCGAGGAAGGTCCCTCGGCGATGATGCGTAAGGCCGATCGCGACCGCGAGCGCGACGAGCGCCGCGGGGATCGTCCAGACCGCGGCGACCGTCCGGACCGTGGGGAGCGCCGCCGCGAGCGCGACGGGCGCGGGCGTGAAGACGGCGAAGAAACCGAGACGGCGGAGGAGTGATCATGAGTTTCGCCCAAGTTCCGGCCCGCCGCCCCTTCTTCCGCCGGCGCAAGACCTGTCCGTTCTCCGGCGCCAACGCGCCGAAGATCGACTACAAGGACGTGAAGCTCCTGCAGCGCTACATTTCCGAGCGCGGCAAGATCGTCCCGAGCCGCATCACCGCGGTCTCGGCGAAGAAGCAGCGTGAACTGGCCCGCGCCATCAAGCGCGCGCGGTTTCTCGGGCTTCTGCCTTACGTGATCCGCTAATGTGGCGGGTTTGAAGTTCCTAAGATTGTGCAGCCGGTCGGCGCTTCGGCGCCGATCGTGACAGGTGCATCGAGGCGCTTCGGGTCGAGGCGCCGATGGTTGGGACGGGCAACGATCCGTCTCTAACCGCTGACGAAGCGGGACAGCTCGGATGGCACAGATTCTCCTGATCGGGATCGGCGCAGGCGCGGCGACGGCGTTGCTGTTCGCCGCCGTCGCCTCCGGCTCGCTCCTCTCGGTCCTGCTGTTCTACCTCGCCCCGCTGCCGATCATGATCGCCGGCCTCGGCTGGAGCCACTGGGCGGCACTCGTTGCAGCGCTGGTGTCGGCGAGCGGCCTGGCGGTCGTTTTCGGTCCCTTCTTTCTGTTCGCCGTGCTGGTGGCGGTCGGCTTGCCGGCCTGGTGGCTCGCCTATCTGGCGCTGCTGGCGCGTCCGGCTGCGCCGGGATCCTCCGATCTCGAATGGTATCCAGCCGGCCGTCTCGTGGTCTGGGCGGCCGTCCTCGGCGCGCTCGTGGTGATCGCCGCCGTACCGCAGTTCGGGCTCGACGAGGAGAGCTTCCGGGACACATTGCGGGGGACGTTCGAGCGTCTCATCCGCGCCCAGAACGGCAGCCCGCCGGACACCCCCTTGCAGATTCCGGGCGTCGCCGACGCGGACCGCCTGGTCGGATTTCTGGTGCTCGTGGTCCCGCCGGCCGCCGCCGTCGTCTCGACCCTTACCCAGGTCGTCAATCTTTTTCTGGCCCGGCGGATCGTCAACGTCTCGGGACGGCTTAAGCGGCCGAGGCCGGAACGGCCGCAGATTCGGTTTCCGCGCTTTACA
>CAYVBN010000198.1:0-2158 GCA_964449645.1 uncultured Hyphomicrobiales bacterium | reverse complement strand
GGACGTCGAGAACATCATCCTCAAGCTGTTGCAGGCGGCCGACTACAATGTCGAGCGCGCGCAACGCGGCATCGTCTATATCGACGAAATCGACAAGATCAGTCGCAAATCCGACAATCCCTCGATCACCCGCGACGTGTCGGGCGAGGGCGTCCAGCAGGCGCTGCTGAAGATCATGGAAGGCACGATCGCGAGCGTTCCGCCGCAGGGCGGACGCAAGCATCCGCAGCAGGAGTTCCTGCAGGTCGACACGACCAATATCCTGTTCGTCTGCGGCGGAGCCTTCGCGGGCCTGGAGAAGATCATCTCCTCGCGCGGCCGGTCGACGTCGATCGGCTTCGGCGCCAAGGTGCGCGCGCCCGAGGACCGCAAGACCGGCGAGATCTTCCGCGAGGTCGAGCCCGAGGATCTGCTCAAGTACGGTCTCATCCCTGAGTTCGTCGGGCGCTTGCCGGTCGTGGCGACGCTCGAGGACCTCGACGAGGCAGCGCTCAAGCGCATCCTCATGGAGCCGAAGAACGCGCTGGTGAAGCAGTATCAGCGCCTGTTCGAGATGGAGAGCATCGACCTGACGCTCGCCGACGAGGCGCTCTCGGCCATCGCCCGCAAGGCGATCGACCGCAAGACCGGAGCGCGCGGGCTGCGCTCGATCATGGAGGGCATCCTGCTCGACACCATGTTCGACCTGCCGAGTCTCGAAGGCGTCGAGGAGGTCGTGATCTCGCGCGAAGTCGTCGAGGGCACGGCGCGTCCGCTTTACATCTACGCCGACCGGGCCGGCGACGCGGGAGCGAGCGCGTAACGACGCGCCGTGGTCGCCGCCGAGGTGTCGCAGAATCGCCACAGACACCGGTAGCATGGTATTCGGAGCTGTGCCCGGCAGGCCACATTTCCCCCGAAATCCCGGCTTGCTTGACACTTCGGTGACGCGTCGCCACCTATTATCGCGTAACGTTCGATCGTCGAACGCGCGTGTTCCCACGATCCCGGGCGGGATGTCGTTCCTCGCCGCGGCCGCGGTCTCCAAGGGGCCCGCGTTCCCTTCCCGGACCATCGGCACTCCCGCTGCGATGCTGCCCAGGCGGGTCGCGAAGGAGGGGCACAACAACAAAGGAACGGGCTATGACGACCCCAACCAAGCCTCGAACACTGCCTGCCCCCGGTGAAGTCCGGGCCTATCCGGTCCTGCCTCTGCGGGACATCGTGGTTTTCCCGCACATGATCGTGCCGCTCTTCGTCGGCCGCGAGAAATCGATTCGCGCGCTCGAAGAGGTGATGCGGTCCGATACGTTCATCCTGCTCGCCACCCAGAAGAACGCGTCCGACGACGATCCGGCGACGGATGCGATCTACGAAGTCGGGACACTGGCGAGCGTGCTGCAACTGCTCAAGCTGCCGGACGGCACCGTGAAGGTGCTGGTCGAAGGCGCGGAGCGTGCCAAGGTCGTGAAGTACGGCGACCGCGCCGAGTACTACGAGGCCGATGCCGTCGTGCTGGAGGACAAGCTCGGCGAGCGCGTCGAGGCCGAGGCGATGGCGCGTTCGGTCGTGACCGAGTTCGAGAGCTACGTGAAGCTCAACAAGAAGGTGTCGCCCGAGGTGGTCGGCGTCGTCCAGCAGATCGAGGACTACGCCAAGCTCGCCGACACCGTCGCGTCACACCTCGCGGTGAAGATTCCCGACAAGCAGGGCATCCTCGAGACCACCGTCGTGGCGGACCGGCTCGAGAAGGTGCTCGCCCTGATGGAGAGCGAGATCTCCGTCCTGCAGGTGGAAAAGCGCATCCGCACGCGCGTCAAGCGCCAGATGGAGAAGACGCAGCGCGAGTACTACCTCAACGAGCAGATGAAGGCGATCCAGAAGGAGCTGGGCGACGAGGAAGGCCGCGACGAGCTGGCCGAGCTCGAGGACAAGATCAAGAAGACCAAGCTCTCCAAGGAAGCCCGCGAGAAGGCCACGCACGAGCTGAAGAAGCTGCGGCAGATGTCTCCGATGTCCGCCGAGGCTACGGTCGTGCGCAACTACCTCGACTGGCTGCTGTCGATCCCGTGGAACAAGAAGACCAAGGTCAAGAAGGACCTCAAGCTCGCGCAGGAGATTCTCGATGCCGATCACTATGGCCTCGAAAAGGTCAAGGAGCGCATCGTCGAATATCTTG
>CAYVBN010000197.1:0-3696 GCA_964449645.1 uncultured Hyphomicrobiales bacterium | reverse complement strand
GCGAGCAGTCGGACGTCAAGAAGGCGATCGTGACCCTCGAAGAGGGCCACCGCATCGACGTGACCACGGGTTTGTGAGCGAGGGCGGAGCAGCACGATGGCACTCAAGACCTACAAGCCCGTGACGCCGAGCCAGCGGCAGATCGTGCTCGTCGATCGCTCGGCGCACTACAAGGGCAAGCCGGTCACGTCGCGGACGGAAGGCAAGAGCTCGAGCGGCGGCCGCAAGAACAACGGCCGCATCACCGTGCGCTTCCGCGGCGGCGGCCACAAGAAGACCTACCGCACGATCGACTTCAAGCGGCAGAAGTTCGACAAGCCGGCGCGCGTCGAGCGCATCGAGTACGATCCGAACCGAACGGGGTTCATCGCGCTCCTCAAGTACGAGGACGGCGAGCTCTCCTACATTCTCGCGCCGCAGCGCCTGGCCGAAGGCGACACGGTGGTGTCGGGCGAGTACGTCGACGTGAAGCCCGGCAACGCCATGCCGATGGGCAACATGCCGATCGGCACGATCGTGCACAACATCGAGCTCAAGATGGGCAAGGGCGGGCAGTTGGCGCGCTCGGCCGGCGGCTATGCGCAGATCGTCGGCCGTGACCAGGAATACGTCATCCTGCGGCTCAACTCGGGCGAGCAGCGTCTCGTGCACGGCCGTTGCATGGCGACCGTGGGCGCGGTGTCGAACCCCGACCACATGAACATTTCGATCGGCAAGGCCGGCCGCACGCGCTGGCTCGGCCGGCGGCCGCACAACCGCGGCGTCGCAATGAACCCGGTCGATCATCCGCACGGCGGCGGCGAGGGCCGCACCTCGGGCGGGCGTCATCCGGTCACCCCGTGGGGTTTCCCCACCAAGGGCAAGAAGACCCGCAAGAACAAGTCGACCAGCAAGTTCATCATTTCGAGCCGCCACGCGCGGAAGAAGAAGTAACGAGGGCAGCCCATGGCGCGTTCGGTTTGGAAAGGTCCGTTCGTCGACGGCTATCTGCTCAAGAAGGCGGAAGCCGCGCGCTCGTCGGGCCGGCACGACGTGATCAGGACCTGGAGCCGTCGCTCGACGATCCTGCCGCAGTTCGTCGGGCTGACCTTCGGGGTCTACAACGGCCACAAGCATATCCCGGTGCTCGTCACCGAGGAGATGGTCGGCCACAAGTTCGGCGAGTTCTCGCCGACGCGCACCTTCCACGGCCACTCGGCCGACCGGAAGGCGAAGCGCGCAACGTGACGCGAGGGAGCAGGCGATGAGCAAGAAGGCGCGCGAACGCAGCCTGGCCGACAACGAGGCCAAGGCGGTCGCCCGGATGCTCCGGATCAGCCCGCAGAAGCTCAATCTCGTGGCGCAGCTGATCCGCGGGAAGAAGGTCGCGACGGCGCTCGCCGATCTCGAATTCTCGCGCAAGCGTATCGCCAGGGACGTGCGCAAGTGCCTGGAATCGGCGATCGCCAACGCGGAGAACAATCACGATCTCGACGTCGACGATCTCGTCGTCGCCGAGGCGCACGTGGGCAAGGGGCTGGTGATCAAGCGTTTCGTCCCGCGTGGCCGTGGCCGCGTCGGTCGCATTTTCAAGCCGTTCTCGCAACTGACGATCGTGGTGCGTCAGGTCGAGGCGAGCGCGTGAGACGGCAGGGTTAAGGAGAGGACCGATGGGTCAGAAGGTCAATCCGATCGGCTTGCAGCTCGGCATCAACCGGACGTGGGACTCGCGCTGGTTCGCCGGCAAGAACGAATACGGCAAGCTCCTGCACGAGGACATGGAGATCCGCCGCGAGCTGATGAAAAGCCTCAAGCAGGCTGCGGTGTCGAAGATCGTGATCGAGCGTCCGCACAAGAAGTGCCGGGTGACGATCCATTCGGCGCGGCCGGGTGTCGTCATCGGCAAGAAGGGCGCGGACATCGAGAAGCTGCGCAAGAAGGTCGCCGACCTCACCGATTCCGACGTGGTGATCAACATCATCGAGATCCGCAAGCCGGAGCTCGACGCCCAGCTCGTCGCCGAATCGATCGCCCAGCAGCTCGAGCGGCGCGTCGCCTTCCGCCGCGCCATGAAGCGCGCGGTGCAGTCGGCGATGCGGCTCGGAGCGGACGGCATCCGCATCAACTGCTCGGGACGGCTCGGCGGGGCCGAGATCGCCCGCATGGAATGGTACCGCGAGGGCCGCGTGCCGCTGCACACGCTGCGCGCGGACGTCGATTACGGGGTTGCCACCGCGTTCACCACCTACGGCACCTGCGGGGTCAAGGTCTGGATCTTCAAGGGCGAGATCCTCGAGCACGACCCGATGGCGCAGGACAAGCGGCTCGCCGAGGGCGACGCCGGCCGTCCGCGCCGCGACGCGGCCTGAGCCGCGGAAGAATAAGAGAGACGTTCAGCCATGCTGCAACCGACGCGCACCAAATTTCGCAAGGCCCATAAGGGCCGCATTCACGGCGTCGCCACGAGCGGAGCCGAGCTGAGCTTCGGGCAGTACGGGCTCAAGGCGCTCGAGCCCGATCGGGTCAGCGCGCGCCAGATCGAGGCGGCCCGCCGCGCCATGACGCGCCACATGAAGCGCGCCGGCCGCGTGTGGATCCGGGTGTTCCCCGATGTGCCGGTCTCCAAGAAGCCGCTCGAAGTCCGCATGGGCTCGGGCAAGGGCGCGCCGGAACTGTGGGTCTGCCGCGTGAAGCCCGGCCGCATCATGTTCGAGATCGACGGCGTTCCGATCCAGCTCGCCCGCGAGGCGCTGGCGCTCGCCGCCGCCAAGCTTCCGATCAAGACGCGCTTCGTCGCGCGCATCGCGGAGTGATGTCGATGAAGGGCGTCATGAACGTCGGTGACCTGAAGGCGATGAGCTCCGACCAGCTCGACGACGAGCTGCTCAAGCTCAAGAAGGAGCAGTTCAACCTCCGCTTCCAGCGGGCGACGGGACAGCTCGAGAACACCGCGCGCGTGCGGGAAGTCCGCCGCAACATCGCGCGCGTCCGAACCATCGCGCAGCAGAAACGCGCGCAAACGAAGTCGAAGTGAGGAGTCCCAGATGCCGAAGCGGATGCTCCAGGGCATCGTGGTGAGCGACAAGCAGGACAAGACGGTCATCGTCCGTGTCGAGCGTCGCTTCACGCATCCGGTGCTGAAGAAAACGGTGCGGCGGTCGAAGAAGTATCACGCGCACGACGAGAAGAACGAGTTCTCGGTCGGCGACGTGGTGTGGATCGAGGAGCACCGTCCCGTGTCCAAACTCAAGCGCTGGGCCGTCGTCCAGGGCGAGAAGAGAGCGAAGTGAGCGCGTCGCGCGCGCATAACAGAGGACGAGGTGCATCATGATCCAGATGCAGACCAACCTCGACGTGGCGGACAATTCCGGCGCGCGTCGCGTCATGTGCATCAAGGTGCTGGGCGGCTCCAAGCGGAAGTACGCGACCATCGGCGACGTCATCGTCGTGTCGGTCAAGGAGGCCATTCCGCGCGGACGCGTGAAGAAGGGCGACGTGATGAAGGCCGTCGTGGTGCGGGTGGCGAAGGACATCCGCCGTCCCGACGGTTCGATCATCCGTTTCGACCGCAACGCGGCGGTGCTGATCAACCCGCAGATGGAGCCGGTCGGCACCCGCATCTTCGGGCCGGTTCCGCGCGAGCTGCGTGCGAAGAACCACATGAAGATCATCTCGCTCGCCCCGGAGGTGCTGTAATGGCCGCCAAGATCCGCAAGG
>CAYVBN010000196.1:0-7469 GCA_964449645.1 uncultured Hyphomicrobiales bacterium | reverse complement strand
GTTACGCGGGCTCGTCGCCGACCGGGACCGTGGTGTGATCCCGCATTTCGGCCGCGTCGTCATCGAGACCAGCGGGCTCGCCGATCCCGGCCCGATCCTCACGACCTTCGCCACCGACCGGGCGCTCGGCGGCGCGTTCTGCGTGGAGTGTGTCCTGGTGGCCGTCGATGCGGCGACCGGGATCGACACGCTCGAAAAGTTCGCGGAAGCACGCCGGCAGGCGATCCTGGCCGACCTGCTCGTTCTGACCAAGACCGATCTCGTTGCAGGCGACGCCGTCGCGCAGTTGCAGACGCGCCTGCGTGCCCTCAACCCGCGCGCCGAGATCGTCACCGCCCAGCATGGCGCACTCGATCCGATGCATTTCGTAGCGTCGCGGCCCGGAGCGGCCGAAGCCGCCGGGTTCGTGGCGGAAGCCGCGCACAGCGACGGCGTTCAGAGCTTCGTGCGCACCGAAGAGGCGCCGATTGAATGGGAAACCTTCGAGCGCACGATGCAGACGCTGCTGGCGATGCGCGGGCCCGATCTGCTGCGCATCAAGGGGCTGCTCAACGTAGCCGGCGCACGCGGTCCGGTGGCAGTGCAATTCGTCCAGCACCTCGCCCATCCGCCGGTCGAGCTCGATCGCTGGCCCGATGCGGACCGGTCGAGCCGGCTCGTCTTCATCACGCGCGGCGTGAGCGAACGCCAGGTCGCCGACCTGTTCGCGGCGATCCGCGCGCTGGCGTAACCCGAAGGCATTCATTTCTGGAAGTGGGTGCCGCAAGCGCGGCGTCCTCCCTCTCCGGGAAGAAGAGGGTTGACGTCTCCCGACGACGGGAGAGGCGAATGGCGTGCGCGGCAAAACCCGATCAACAAGACCCGATCAATACGGAGCAAGCATGTCGCCGCATGCGGGCGACATGCCGCCCGCATCAATGATCGCGGCCGGAGATTTCCGCCTGCCAGGGCGCGACCCAGCGCTCGAACACCCCGATCAGGCTGTTGAGGCCGATCGCCATCACCATCAGGATGATGATCGGCACGAACATCGTCGCCGTGTCGAAGTTGTTGGCCGAGTTGATGATGATCGCGCCGAGACCCGAGATCGTGGTGAAGAACTCGGCGATCACCATCGCCACGACGGCGCGGCCGACGGCAAGGCGGATGCCCGCCATGATGTACGGCAGCGTCGCCGGCAGGATGATGCGCCGCAGGATCACGTGGTCGGGCGCGACGAACGACTTGCCGACCTCGATCAGGCTCTTGGACACCGCCGTCACGCCGAGCCACGTATTGATGGTGATCGGGAACACCGACATCAGGAACACGACGGAGGTCTTCACCGCGAAGCCGAGCCCGAGCCACAGGACGAGCAGCGGAACGAGCGCGACGAGCGGCATGGCGTAGCCGGCAGTCACATAGATGCCGAGCGCGGCCTCCATGGTGCGGAAACGGCCTATCAGAAGCCCGAGCGGCACGCCGAGCACGATGGCGAGCCCGTAGCCCAGCAGGAACGGCTGCAGGCTCTCGAACATCGCCTTCTCGAGCTTGCCCGAGCGCACCAGGTCGACGAAGGCGACCGCGATGGCGCTCGGATACGAGCCGAACACAGGATTGATGTCGCGGCCGAAAATCTCCCATAGCAGCACCACGCCGGCGACCGACAGGGTGGTGATCAACCAGCGCGGCATCCGCCGCGGCGGCGCGGTGATTTCCTGTTCCGGTGCGTCCGGGGCTCCGGTTCTTTCAGTGCCGACGATCTCGGTCATGCGGCTCTCACGGGTTCAACTGGTTCATTTCAGTGCAGCACGGCGCCGTCTGCGTGCAGCGCCTTCCACACGCGATAGCGCGTATCGGCGAATTCCTTGAGGCCGCGGACGATGCCGAGATCGCCGCGCGGCCGGCTCAGCGGGACGTCCATCACGTCCTGGACGCGACCCTCGCGCATCACCACGATCCGGTCGGCGATGAGCACCGCCTCGTCGAGATCGTGGGTGACGAACAGGATCGTCTTCTTGGTGCGGGCGTGAATGCCGAGCAGTTCGTCCTGCATGGTCTCGCGCGTCTGCGCGTCGAGCGCGCCGAACGGTTCGTCCATCAGCAGCACCTTGGGATCGATCGCCAGCGCGCGGGCGATGCCGACGCGCTGCTTCATGCCGCCCGAAAGCTGGTGCGGGCGCCTGTTGGCGGAATCGGCGAGTCCCACGAGATCGAGATAGCGCATGGCGGTGTCGCGTAGCTGCGCGCCCCGCATGCCCTTCATTTCCAGCGCGAACATCACGTTCTGCAGGGCGGTGAGCCAGGGCAGAAGCTCGGCGTGCTGGAACACCATCCCGCGGTCGTGGCCGCAGCCCTTGACCTCGCGGCCGTCGACCGTCACCCGGCCGCCGGTCGCGGAGTCGAGTCCCATGGCGATGCGCAACGCGGTCGTCTTGCCGCAGCCGCTCGGCCCGATGAGCGCGACGATCTCGCCGTCGCGCACGGTGAAGCTGACGCGCTTGAGCGCCTGGATCGTCTGCAGCTCGCCGCCCACACGCAGCATGAACCGCTTCGAGACATCGATCAGGCTGACCTCACCCATGCTGTACTCCTGAATGCCGGCCCTACCGGACGGCTGGTTACGAAACCCCACCCCGGCGGCAGGTTCCGCCCGGCAATCTAGCGGGAGGGGGTCATATGGTACATCCATGTCATTGACGCAATTATGCCCACTTGTCGACCGTGCGCGATGCCGCGCCGATCCCGGGCCCTCCCGAAGAATTCAGTCTGGACATGTTCCAAAGGCCGCGGGAGTGGACTAGGCTTCCCTCTCTGGAGCGTCGGCAAGACGCCGCAGGCGCGGACACCGTCCATCATCGGGATCGGCGAGCCCTGCATTCTCGGGAGGCACCCCATATGCGCCAAAAAATTTCCCTTAACGTCAACGGCCAGGTCCATTCGATCGAAGCCGACCCGGACATGCCTCTGCTTTATGCACTGCGCAACGACCTCGGGCTAAACAATCCTCATTTCGGCTGCGGCCTCGCCCAGTGCGGCGCGTGCACAGTCCATCTGGACGGCCAGCCGATCCGCTCCTGCATCACGCCGCTCTCGTCGGTGGGCGACGGCAAGGTCGTGACGCTCGCCGGGCTCGGCACGCCGGACAAGCCGCATCCGATCCAGAAGGCCTACGTCGAGGAAGAAGTTCCGCAGTGCGGCTATTGTATCAACGGCTGGATCATGACGGCCGCCGCCCTGCTCAACGAGAAGAAGAAGCCCACCGACGCCGAGATCAAGGAAGCCCTGACGGGGCTCAAGTGCCGCTGCGGAACCCATGTCGGCATTCTGCGCGCGGTGCGCCGCGCCGCCGAGATGATGGGCTGAGGGAGGCGACCATGACCAAGATGGACAAGGCCGCCAGCTTCTCGCGCCGCTCGCTCCTGAAGACCGGGGGCGCGCTCGTCGTCTCCGTCGGCATGCCGGTCGGCATCGACACCCTGCTCGACATCAGCGCGGCGTATGCGGACGACGCCGCGTTCGCGCGCGACACGCGGCCGGCGCTCGTTCCGAGCGAGCTCGCCTCCTACATCGCCATCAACGCCGACGGCACCGTCTCCGCCTTCTTCGGCAAGATGGACATGGGCCAGGGCCTGTTCGTGGCCATCGGCCAGATCGTGGCCGAAGAGCTCGACGTGCCGTTCCACAGCGTCAAGGTGTTCATGGGCGACACCGCGACCAGCGTGAACCAGGGCGGCGCCTCCGGCTCGACCGGCATCCAGGAAGGCGGCAAGCAGATGCGGGTTGCGGCTGCCGAAGCCCGGCGTGTGCTCGTCGAGATGGGCGCGCAGAAGCTCGGCGTTCCGGCAGACCAGCTCACCGTGACCGACGGCGTCGTGCACGCCAAGAACGATCCGGCCAAGAAGGTCAGCTACGGCGAGCTCATCGGCGGGCGCTATTTCAACGTCCAGCTCGACTGGAACAAGAAATACGGCAATCCGCTCTACGCGCCTGGCAAGGCCAAGCCGAAGCCGGCGAGCGAGCACAAGATCGTCGGCAAGCCGATCAAGCGCGAGGACATCGCTCCGAAGGTCTACGCCCAGCAGAACTTTGTCACCGACATCAAGCGGCCCGGCATGATGCACGGCCGCATGATCCGGCCGATGGTCGCCGGCGCCGTCCCGGTGAAGGTCGACGAAAGCTCGATCAAGGACATCCCCGGCGCCAAGGTCGTGTGGCAGAAGGCTTTCCTTGGCGTGGTCGCGGACCACGAATGGGACGCCATCCAGGCGGCGCAGACGCTCAAGGTCGAATGGTCGAACCCGACCCCGCCCTTCCCCGAGCAGGCCTCGCTCTATGACCACATCCGCAAGACCAACCCGCGCAAGCAGGAGGTCGAGAAGCAGAACGGCGACGTCGACGAGGCCTTCAAGAACGCCGCGCGCGTGATCGAGGCCGAGTACGAATGGCCGTTCCAGTCGCATGCCAGCATGGGACCGGCCTGTGCGCTGGTCGAGATCAAGGACGGCCTCGTGACCTGCTGGACTGGCTCGCAGAAATCGCACTTCGTGCGCGAGGGCCTCGCCGACATCCTCGGCATCCCGGTCGAGAAGATCCATGCGATCTGGGTGCCGGGCCCCGGCTCCTATGGCCGCAACGACGCCGACGATGCCGCCATGGACGCGGCGGTGCTGGCGCAGGCGGTCGGCCGTCCGGTGCGGGTGCAGTACATGCGCGACCAGGGGACGGGCTGGGATCCCAAGGGACCCGCGTCGATCCACCGCGCCCGTGCGGCGATCGACGCCTCCGGCAAGGTCGTCGCCTACGAGTTCGCCAGCAAGGGCTTCTCGCGCGTCGACGTCAACACGAACGGCGGCAAGGCGCGCGACACCCTCGCCGGGCATTTCCGCGACGTGGCGTTGAAATCGGGCGACGGCTTCGGCGTGCCGGCCGAATCCTACGCCTTCGACAACAAGAAGCTGTCGTGGGCAACGATCCCGCCGCTGCTCGACCGCGCCTCGCCGTTGCGCAGCTCGCATCTGCGCGATCCCGTCGGCCCGCAGATCCACTTCGCGAGCGAGTCGTTCATCGACGAAGTGGCGGCGGCGCTCGGGCTCGACCCGATCGAATTCCGCCTGCGCCACATCAAGGACCCGCGCGACATCGCGGTGATCAAGGCGGCCGCCGAGAAGGCGGGCTGGCAGTCGCGGCCATCGCCGCGCAAGGACCAGACCGGCGAGAAGGTCTCCGGACGCGGCATCGCCTACGCGCAGCGGAGCGGCACCCGCGTCGCCATCGTGGCCGAGGTCGAGATCAACCGCAGCACCGGCAAGATCTGGGCGCGCAAGTTCACAGTCGCGCACGACTGCGGCCAGATCATCAACCCGGACGGCCTGAACAAGGCGATCGAGGGCAACATCGTGCAGGGCACGAGCCGGACGCTTTGGGAAGAGGTGAAGTTCGACCAGAAGTCGGTCACCAGCGTCGACTGGATAACCTACCCGATCCTCGACATCACCGAGACGCCGGAGACGATCAACATCGTGCAGATCAACCGGCCCGACGTCGCCCCCTCGGGCGCCGGCGAGCCGTCGACCCGGCCGGTCGCGGCCGCGATCGCCAACGCGATCTTCGACGCCACCGGGGTGCGCATCCGCCGCGTGCCGTTCTCGCCCGACCACGTCAAATCGGCCCTGTCCTGAGACGGGCCTCTTTCAAGATCAGGGCCGACCGGAAGGTCGGCCCTTTTTCGTGCCGCGTCAGGCGCAAGCCCCGCATGTCGCGACGAAACAGCGTTTGCGCCGGCCCGGCGTTCGTGGTTCTTTTCGCTGCCGCCGAACGGCGGGACGCCGAATAGCGACGGCAACAAACAACGAATTTTGCAGGGGAGCGACGGTGAAACAGGTCGAAGCTGCGGTGATCGGAACCGGGTGGTGCGGCGGGATCCGCGCCGAAACGCTGTCACGCTCGGCGCTGGTCGACAAGCTGCACGTTTGCGAGATCCGGCCGGATCGGCTGGCCGAGATCAAGACACTCACCAACGCGGCGACCGCGACTCTCGACTATCAGGACATCATCAAAAATCCGAACATCTCCGTCGTCTATGTCTGCACGACGCCCGAGCAGACGCATTTCCCCATCACGCGCGACTGTCTGAAGGCCGGCAAGCATGTCTTGCTGGAGAAGCCGATCGCCATGCAGTTGTGGGAGGCGGACGAGCTGATCACGCTCGCGCGGCGCGGCGGGCTCAAGTTCACCATCGGGTATTCACAGCGCTTCAACACCAAGTTCGCTTTGGCCAAGAAGAAGATCGTCGACGGCACGCTGGGCCGGCCGGTCAGCGTGATGGTGAGCCGGCACCTGAGCCGCAGCCTCGGCAAGAAGATCGCGAGCCGGGTCAAGCTCTCGCCGGTCGTGATGGAATCGACCCACGACCTCGACTTCGTGTTCTGGCTGCTCGAGCCGGCGAAGCCGGTGCGCGTCTACTCGCAGGGCTCCTACGGCTACATGCAGGCGGTCAACGGGTCCTACGACTGCATGTGGACCACCGTCACGATGGACAACGGCATCGTCGTGGTGCTGGGCGGCGGCTGGAACCTGCCGCCGAGCTATCCGAATTATTGCTCGACCTGGGTCGAGATCACCGGCACCGAAGGCGCCCTCGTCCTCGACGACACGCATCGCGACAACTGGCTGAACACCGTGTCGGAAGGCACGCGGTTCCCGATGTCGACCATGCCGGGCGAGCAGGTCGATCATGTCTTCGCCGGCCAGATGGGCCCGGAGACGATCCACTTCCTCGAATCCTGCATCATGGACCGGCCCGTGATGGTCACGCCCGAGAGCGCCCGCATGGTGATGGAAACCTATACGGCCGCCGATCTCTCCGCCGAACGCAACGAACCGATCGACCTGCCGCTCTCGAACGAGGCGCTTGCCGCGATCGCAGACAATCATCAGAAACAAGCCGTCGGCTGAGCCTCACCCGCCCCTCCGTAGCATCCGGCATTCCCCGCGAAACCGCCAAGCCGCAGGAGCGCCCGCATGACCGTCCACGCGATGCCCTCGTCGGACCATGCGCCGCGCATCGAGGACGAGGCGCTGGTGCGCGGTGAAGGCCGTTTCCTCGACGACGTGCGGCGGCCGAACCAGACATTTGCGGTGTTCGTGCGCTCGCCGCATGCGGCTGCCCGCATCCGCGGCATCGACACGGCGGAGGCCGAGCGCGCACCGGGCGTGATCGCGGTGCTGACGGGCGCCGACATCAAGGCGGCGGGCGTCGGCAGCATTTCCCGCCATCCGCCGATGGTCGGCCGCGGCGGGGCCAAGCTGGTGATGCCGCCGCGTCCCGCGCTCGCCGACGAGCGCGTGGCGCATGTCGGTCAGGCCGTCGCGCTCGTGATAGCCGCATAGTCCGCGCAGGGGCAGGACGCGGCCGAGCGCGTGGCCGGCGACTACGAACCGCGTCCTTACGTGACCGACGTGCAGGCCGCGGTGGAACCCGGATCGCC
>CAYVBN010000195.1:0-5245 GCA_964449645.1 uncultured Hyphomicrobiales bacterium | reverse complement strand
ACACCACGGTGGCTCGCGCTTTCGGATGGTTCGAGCCCGAAGCTATCAGGCTCCGGCGATCGGCGACAGCCGACGCTCCGGAACAACCACGCGGCTGGCTCGACGGATCCGTGCGAGAACGTGACGCGCTCTATCTTTCGGCGAACCGCTAGCGCGCGAGCACCTTGACCTGCTGGGGCCCGGCGATCTCGTAGGTGACGCCCGACCAAGTGGTGTTGCGCATGGAGAGAACCGACCAGGCCAGTCCGGCGTGCAGCACCGTCGCGAGCGGCGCGAGGACCGGATCGGCGAGCAGGAAGGGAAGATTTTCTTCGAGCCCCTGGCGGCCCCACAGGCGCGTGACGAGAAGGGCGCGCGCGCCCGCCCGCAGCACGCCGAAGAGAAGGGCGAGCACGAGCGCCGCAAACGCGTCGGCGCGGCCGAACAGCGTGCCGAAGATTGCCAGCAGCCAGCCGAGGCCGAGGAATGTTGTCGCCGCGACCATGATCCAGTAGGTCACCGGCATGTGCAGACGGACCAGCAGATACCAGCGGCGGACATGCGCCGCGAGGTCGTCGAAGCCCTCGGTGGTCACCGATGTGCGGAGCAGAAGCTCGCGCGGCGCGAGAATGCGCCCCGACGCCTTCTGCACAACGTTGGTCAACTGCAGGTCGTCGCTCAGCGTGCCGCGCCAAGCAGAAGCGATCCCGAGCGCGTCGAAGCGCTCGCGCCACATGGCGGTCGAGCCGCCCCAGGCCGCGTTGAGGAACGGCAGCCGCGGGATCGTCGCGACGCCGGCCGCCATCGAGGCGAGTGCAAAGCTCGACCAGCGGCGGTCGGCCAGCACCAGCCAGGGAAAGCCGGTCGTGACATCCGCCCGGCGCGTCACCAGCGGCGCCACCAGATGCTGCAGCCAATCGCGCTCGAGCCGGATGTCGGCGTCGGCGAGTACGAGGACGTCGTCGGTCGGACGGACCCGCGCGAGAGCGGCCCGCAAGTTGGTGGTCTTCTGGCCTTCGTCGCTCGCCGGACCGGCGACAACCAGCTCGACCTGATCCGGCGTCTGCGCGCGGCGCGCCTCGATCGCCGGAACCGCCGCGTCGTCTTTCGACTCGACGGCGAAGATCACGCGATAGAACGGATAGGCCTGGTCGAACAGCCCATCCAGGAAGGCGTCGAAGTCGCGGCCGTGCCCCTTCACCGCCACCACGACCGCGACGTGCGGGGTCGCCGGCGGACAGGGCTTTTCGCCGGCCGACAGCGCAAACAGCCACACACCCGAGACGGCGAGCACCAGCCCGAGAAGCCACAGCAGCAGAAAGGTCGTCATTGGGATCCGATACGAGCTCGAGTGGGCCGCATGCGTTGTCGCGACGATGTCGGGGTCGGCGGCCGAACGCATCGACGACTCGGCCTGAGCGATTCCGTCTCTTATTCTATCGGCGCGGACGGAGAAATTGGACCGGGAAATTACGTTAAGTCACCGGGTGGTAAACGCACCTGCAGCACGCCTTAACCCTAAGATGCGCCCCAACCTAAGGACGCATATCGGACAGCCCCGACGGCTTGCGGACCGAGTTACGCGAGCAACAGCGCGATCCCGCACGCGCTGAGCAGCCCCGTCCAGAGCCAGTCGAGGTTCACCCAGGCATGGCGCAGGAATCCCACCCCGGCCCAGCGGTAAGCCGTGATCGAGATCGTCCCGATGGCGGCCAGCATGGCGGCGCTGTGCAGCGCGAGCGCGCCGGCCGCCGCCAGGACGGAACCGCTCGCGACCGACAACCCTGCCGAGGAGCTCGAGCAGATCGGCACCAGCGCCGGGATCACCATGAAGCCCGCGCCGTGCGCGCTCGCCATCAGGAACGACCAGACGAGCAGGCCGACCAGCCCGGTCTGCATCCCAACGCGGATGTGGTGACGGCGGCCGTAGGCAGCGTGAAAGGCGGCGAAGCCGAGAAGGATCACGCCCGACAGACGGATCACGAACGGCGTGTGCACGACCGTGCCGAGGCCGATGACCGCGGCCATCGCAAGCGCCACCGCGGCCGCATGCCCGATCGCGATCGGAACGAGCGAGGCAAACACGGCGCGCTCGCTTTTCCGGTGCAGGCCGAGCGCCACGGCGAACAGCCAGCCCATGGCCGGGTTGGCGCCATGAAAGAGGCCAAGGCCCACGAGCGCGAGCCAGGGCCAATACGCGGCGGACAAATCACTCAACGGACGACCCACGCACTTCGCGCATGTCCCCTTACGGGAAATAGTAGGAATCCGACGAACAGTCCCCGCCCTGCAGCCGGACCTGGTGCGGCAACTGTCCCTTCGGCCAGGCGATGAAAAATTTCGGATCGAAGGCGATACCGCCGCCCGGCTGCGCGTCCAGCTTGACCATCCAGCCATCGAACCCGCCGTCATAGAACTGCGGATCGATCGCTCCGTAGAGCGAATTGGTGAAATAGATCCGCTTCCCGTCGCGGCTGACCTCGATCATCTGCGGGCCGCCGCCGAGCGCGCCGTTCTGCGCCGCCGGATGACCCGCACGCGAGACGATACCGCCGATCCGCACCTTGCCGGTGAGCTTCGGCTTGAGCGGATTCGAGACGTCATATTGATGCAGATCGCCGGTCCCCCAGCAGGCAACATAGAGAAAGCGATCGTCCATCGAGAGATCGATGTCGGTCACGAGCGGCGGGACGGCCTTGAAGCCCTTCAGCATCGGCGGAAGATCGTCCGGATCGGCGGGCTCGGCTGGGATGCTGATGACTTTCTCGGCCACCCATTTGCCGCCGTCGCGATGCCACGTCCAGATGGAGGACGAGAGATCCTTGAGGCTGATGACGCAGTTGACGAAGCCATAGGCCTTGGTCGGATCGTGCGCCGGCCGGAGCTCGAACACGAGCTGATGCTCCTCGCCGAAATCGATCTCCTGGATGTGCCGGCGTTTGACCAGATCCCAGAAGTGCAAGCGGCGGCCGTATTTGCTGCCGAGCAGGATTTCCGGAACGAGGCCGTTCTCGAAGGTGTCGGGCGTTCCCCATTCGCTGGTGATCATCGTGTCGTAGCCGAGATGCCACCACGCGTCGTAGGCGAGCTGCTGCGGCCCGCGTTCGACCTCCCAGCGTCCGAGCGGCTCGAAGCTTTCATGATCGATCATGAAGATGCCGCCGGGGCCCTTGCCGTCCGCGTTCCCGAGCGCGCTGACATAGATACCGGTCGGCCCGCAGTGGACCGTATGCGGACGCGAATAACCCGTGCGTTCGGCGATCTCCTCCGGCTCGATCGTCTTGACGATCTCCGGCGCGCGCGGATTGGACTTGGTGTCGAGGATGTAGATGCGCGAGGAGCGCAGCCCCGGAACGACCAGATAACGGCGCTCGACGTGCGGATGCGGCACGATCGGACTGAGACACGACGAACAGGCATTCCAGCCGAAATGATGCAGCTCGTCGCCCGGATGAGACATCTCGGTCCGGCCGACGATCTGCGCGTAGGAATCCGACTCCGGATCGACATCCACCACCGCGATGGCGTCGGGCACACGGCGCGTCGGATCGAAAGCCGCCACATAGGCGAGCTTTTCCGCCGGCGCATTGGCGGCTTCCCGCGGCGAAGGATAGAAACTCGGATCGGGTGTCCAGGTCGCCATGAATTCCTCCCTCATCGAGAACGCGGAATCCGAAAGGCACCTCCAAACAACGATAGACTTGTTCCCCGAGCCCCGAAGCCGATCGGCCTGTCGCGACTTGGCTAACCGATTGGCCAAACCAAGTCGCTCACATGATATCATTCAAGCTTGCAGCCCGCACGCGCTTGCTGACTCGATTTTGATCCCGGCTCTGCAGCGCGGTCCTTCGCGCCGCGCTGCATCCGGACACGAGGTTGAGATTTCACGCTGCGCGTCGCGCTCGATGGCGTTCCCCCGGCGCACCGCAGCAGGATTTTCCCCGCGCGCACCGCAGCACACGCAGATCAGTCTATGCAATCTGCCGAGACTTGCTTGCGCGCGGCGCGGTGCAGATCCGGGGTCCACCCGACGTGCTCACGCGGGGATGCTTGCCATCCAGTCGGCGAGCGCCGCGTTGACGGTCTCGGGGCGTTCGAGCGTGGAGAGATGTCCGCACTCCGGCACCACGACGAGCCGGGAGCCGGCGATTGCGGCGGCGATTTCCTGCGACAGTTTCGGTGGGGTCAGCTCGTCGCCGTCGCCGACCAGTACGAGCGTCGGGCAACGGATCTCCGCAAGCCGGTCGCGGGCGTCCGCGCGCGCCATGATGGCGTGCTGCTGGCGCACATAGGCTTCTGCCCCGGTCTCCTCCGCCATGCGGCGGACGATGGACTTGAGCTCGGAATCCGCAAGCCGGTCGCGATGAACAAACTGCGGGAAATGAATATCGACCAGCTCGTCGAGCCGGCCGCCCTCGGCGAGCGCGATCAGCTCCTGCCGGCGCGCCGTCTGCTCCGGCCGGTCGGCTCGGGCCGAACTGTCGAGCAGCGCCAGGCCCGCCACCCGCTCCGGCGCCTGACGCAGGAGGCTCAAGGCAATATAGCCGCCCATCGACAGGCCGACGAGGGCGAACCGCGGCGGCGCCGTCTCCAGCACCCGCCGGGCAATCGCCTCCATGCGGTCGTCACGCCGGTGATCGGCCACCAGCACAGGCCCGAATCGCCACAGCGCCGGAATTTGCCCGGCATAAAGCCTGGCCGAGCACATCAATCCGGGCACCAGAACGGTCGGCAGCGGGTCGCCTGATGTCATTGGAAAGTGCCAAGAATCCGCAAAAAACGTGACAAGTGATTAACTTAACCCAGGGGCCGGAGCATTGACTTTCGGCCGCATGTCACTATGTTCCGCGCAACGGTGCGATGGCAACATTCGGCCGCCCCTTATCAGCGCACTTCCGTCGTCGTTGCTCAATCCGGCGCGGCCAAGGCCCCGGGCGGGCCTGTCTTTGAGGCTCTATGTCCTTCTCACATCTCGGCTTGTCCGACAAAGTTATCGCCGCCGTCGCGGCGGCAGGTTACGAAACCCCCACCCCCATCCAGGATCAGGCCATCCCGCACGTGCTCGCACGGCGCGATGTGCTCGGCATTGCGCAGACCGGAACCGGCAAGACCGCCGCCTTCGTGCTGCCGATGCTCACCATGCTCGAACAGGGCCGTGCCCGCGCGCGCATGCCGCGCACGCTCATCCTCGAGCCGACGCGCGAACTTGCCGCGCAGGTGCAGGAAAGCTTCAACAAGTACGGCTCCCAGCACAAGCTCAACGTCG
>CAYVBN010000194.1:0-5662 GCA_964449645.1 uncultured Hyphomicrobiales bacterium | reverse complement strand
GCCCTGCCTCGCGCATCAGGGCGCGCGTCACCGGCGCCGCTCCGTGCACGAATTCGGCGCCGCCTTCGGCCGGATATCCGAACGTTTGCACCGGCAGCGGACAGATGCGCCCGCCGCAGCGGTCGCGCGCCTCGAGGATGGTCACCGTCTTGCCCGCGTGCGCGAGTGCGCGCGCCGCCATCAGGCCGGCCGCGCCCGCGCCGATGATGAGGATGTGGGTGAGCTGTTCGGGCTTCATCGCGCATCGGTATCATAGTTCGCCCACTCCGATGGAGCGAACCGCGGCATGGCGAACCGCGGCATGGATCGTGGCTTTCGGAGAAGGATACGCGATGGCCGCGATCAACATGGGGCCAGTGGGGCGGCGGCGCCGCCGCGTTGCTCACGGACGCCTTTCGCCCGATTTTCCCCGTGCCCTCCCGGCAACAGGTAAGTCAAAGGTTCGCGAGGTCGCCCGGCGCGGCACGCATTCCGGTTGCCCACCGGTGCCAAGCTGTGGACACTGACGGGCAAGTCTCTGAATCGTTGCACGTTTCGCCATCCAATCCACAGACCGTACGAGGTCCTGCGATGTTGTCGCGCTCCCTCGCCGCCCTTACCTTTGTGTGCCTGCTCGCCTCGATTTTGCCCGTGAAGGCGCAAGGCCTGTTCTTCTTCGATCCCGAGCAGATTTTCCGCGGCGGTGCGCCGCGCGGCGCGCCGGGAATGCCCGGGGTCTCGGCCTCGCCGATCCCGCGCACGCTCGTGGCCTATGACGGCCGCGAGCGGCCCGGGACCATCATCATCAATACCTCCGAGCGCCGGCTTTACCTCGTGCTCGGCAACGGCCAAGCCTTACGTTACGGCATCGGCGTTGGCCGCATCGGCTTCACCTGGGCCGGCGTGACGCACGTCTCGGCGAAGCGCGAGTGGCCCGACTGGACCCCGCCGGCACAGATGCTGCGCCGCCGGCCGGACCTGCCGCGTCACATGGCAGGCGGCATCGATAATCCGCTCGGCGCGCGCGCCATGTATCTCGGCTCGACGCTGTTCCGCATCCACGGCTCGAACGAGCCGGAGACCATCGGCCAGGCCGTGTCCTCGGGCTGCTTCCGCCTCACCAACGACGACGTGATCGACCTCTACAATCGGGTGCATGTCGGCGCGCGGGTGATCGTGCTGCGCTGAGCGACACACGGCGCGCCCTTTCCGGGTCGTCCCATCGGGGCAGAGAGCGGCACGGCGATCATCGAGGATCCTGCGCCGCAACGATGGAGGAGCTTTCTGGATTGAGAAAAAAGGGCGCTGTCAGCCGCCCGTCACGCTCATGTGGCGGCCGATCGTCGGGCGCTTATGGCGGCGGTCGATGACGAAATCGTGCCCCTTGGGCTTGCGCAGGATCGCCTCGTCGATGGCCGCATAGAGGAGATCGTTGCTCTCCGACGCGCGCAGCGGCGTCCGCAGATCGGCGGCGTCCTCCTGGCCGAGACACATGAACATCGTGCCCGTGCAGGTGACGCGTACGCGGTTGCAGGATTCGCAGAAATTGTGCGTGAGCGGCGTAATGAAGCCGAGCCGCCCGCCGGTCTCGGCCACCCGCACGTAGCGCGCCGGCCCGCCCGTGCGGTAATCGATTTCGTCGAGGGTGAAGCGTTCGGCCAGGCGCGCGCGCACCAGCGACAGCGGCAGATATTGATCGAGCCGGCCTTCGCCGACGTCGCCAAGCGGCATGACCTCGATGAGCGTCAGATCCATGCCGCGGCTGTGCGTCCATTCGATGAGGGCGGGAAACTCGTCCTCGTTCACGCCCTTGAGCGCGACCGCGTTGATCTTGACCGCAAGACCCGCCTCCTGCGCGGCCTCGATGCCGTCGAGCACCTGGGCAAAATCACCCCAGCGGGTGATGGCGCGGAACCTGTCCGCATCGAGCGTGTCGAGCGAGACGTTCACGCGCTTCACGCCATGACCGGCGAGCTCGCGCGCGTACTTGCGAAGCTGCGAGCCGTTGGTGGTCAGCGTGAGTTCGTCGAGCGCGCCGGAGGCGAGATGGCGCGCGAGCGAGCCAAAGAGCGTCATGATGCCCCGGCGGACCAGCGGCTCGCCGCCGGTGAGGCGCAGCTTGCGGACGCCCTTGGCCACAAAGGCCGAGCACAGCCGGTCGAGTTCCTCGAGGCTCAGCACGTCGGCCTTCGGCAGGAAGCTCATGTTCTCCGACATGCAATAGACGCAGCGGAAATCGCAGCGGTCGGTCACCGAGACGCGCACATAGCTCACGACCCTTCCGAACGGATCGACCAGCGCGGCCGGCTGCGACATGGCGGACCGGAAATCCATACCCTGCCCCTCCGCGGGCAAGTCCGGCCGCGTCCCGCGACCGTATGACTTCGCTTCATATAACATGACTTTCCTTGATATAATTAGTATTCGAGATGAAATCGAGGCCCCCCGCCGGCGGTCCCGCGTCGCAGCCGGCCCATCCGCCGCCTCGCATGGGCAAGCGGTCCGCCCATCCCTCCCCTGGGCCGCGCAACATTGGTGCAGGTGGCCGGCTCAATGGCTCCCCAACCGAAGGCATGGCCGACCGAACTGCGGCTGCGCAAGAACCGCGCCGCGCTCGCGGTCACCTTCGACATTGGCGAAAGCTACGAGCTTCCGGCCGAATACCTGCGGGTGAAGAGCCCGAGTGCCGAGGTCCAGGGTCATTCGCCGGACGAGCGCAAGACGGTCCCCGGCAAGAAGAACGTCATGATCCTCGAGGTGCAGCCGATCGGCAATTACGCCGTCCGCCTCGTGTTCGACGACCTGCATTCGACCGGGATCTACAGTTGGGATTATCTGCTCGAGCTCGGGCGCAACCACGAAGCCTACTGGCAGGACTATCTCGACGAGCTCGCGGCGCGCGGCATGTCGCGCGAGCCGGCCGCACGGCATTGAACGATCACGATCTTGCAGAGTGAACCGTGCGGACGGGCGGGAACGGCGGCCCGCCCGCCTCTTACGCTGCCGCGGACACGATGAGGTGACGCACCTCATCGATCATCAGCTTCGCGGGCTCGAAGCGTACGCCCAGGCCGTCGCCGCCGATCCACACGACGATCCCCTCGACCGGCCGCAGCCCTTTGAAGTGGAGGATGATCGGCGTTCCGATCGCTACATCCGGCACGCGCTCGATGCGCGCGCCGCCTTCACTCACGTCCAGGACGCGCACTTCGCCCCTGTGCCCGGCGATTTCCATCTCGGCCGTGACATTGACGTCGTAACGGGAGAACTCGCGCAAGTCGGCGTGCAGCGCCTTGTGCAGGATGGCGGGGATATCCGCGCGCAGCGTGTCCGAGGACTGCTGCATCCCGTAGGCCACTTCGGCCACCTCCACCGCGCACATGCTTGATTGCGCCACCATGTCGGCGATGCGCAGCAGCCGGCCGGCGAGGCTCGCCACCGACTCGTCGGTTTCCTGCACGCTCGCCGAGAAGGCCTGCGTCGCACGGCGCTGATCCTCGACGGTTGCCGCCACTCCCTCGGCCATGTCCGAGAGCCGCTCAATCGCCTCGACGATGCCGGCAAGCCCGGCGACGGCCTGGCGCGCCGTCGCCTGGATCTCGCCCACTTTGGTGCCGATCTCGCCGGTCGAGCGCGCGGTCTGGGTGGCGAGGTTCTTCACCTCGGAAGCCACGACCGAAAATCCGCGCCCCGCTTCGCCGGCGCGCGCGGCCTCGATGGTCGCGTTGAGCGCGAGCAGATTGGTCTGCTCGGCGATTCCGGTGATGACGCCGACGATCGCCCCGATGTCCTCCGCCGCCCGCGACAAGGCATCGAAGGCTTCGCGCGATGCCCGCGCACGCGAGACGGCTTCGCGGCCGATCGCGGTGCCGTGCCCGGCGCGCTCGGAAATGGTGTCGATGGCGGCGATCACGTCCTGCGAGGAACGCGTCACCTCGGTGTTGCTGTTGCGCGATTCCGCAGCCTGCTGGGCGGTTTCCGACGACGCGCTGCGGATCGCCTCGAGCGCGGCGCTCATCTCCTCCGCCTTGGCCCGCAGCGCCGCGGCGCCTTCGATGACAGGGCCGATGCCGACCTCGGTCGTCATCTCGATCTGCTGCGCCATGTCGGCGAGGTTGGCGCGGCGCCGGTCGCGCTGCACGCGCTCCACTTCCGTATAGGCGAGATCGCGCCGCTGCCGCTCGGCGAGCACCTCGGCAAAACGCTCGATCGTGGCAAGGAGCCGGGCAATCTCGCAGCGCTCGCCCTTTTCTTCGGACTCGCTGCCGAGTTCGTTCAACGCCACGGCATCGAGCGTGTCGACGGCAAGCCGGAGCGGCCCGAGGACCGAGCGGATCAGCAGGAAAGCGCAACCGACCGCCAGCACGACGGCGGCGACGGGAACGAGATCAAACCCGAACAGAGCAACGCGCGGGAGCCAATTCGTGGTTTCGGCGGCGAGCACCGGGGCGGAGAGCAGCAACAGGCCCGCAATGCCCAACCGCTCGCGAACCCTCAAGCGATGCATGCACCTGCCCTCGTCCCGCAAGGTCACGAGCCACGGCGGGCCATAGCATGTCTGAGCCCCGGCTGCCGACTATAGTCGCACTTCTTACAGCACCGTGAGTTAACCGAGGGTTGCATTCATCGAATGTTAACCTTCGATGGTCCGCGGCCGCGCGGAGGGGATCGATGAGAACTCGGGTGCGCCCGGCCCGGGGGACGGCGCCTGTCCGCCGCCAAGTTTCCATTGACGCCGCTCGTCCCGTTCGGATTAGGTGGGCAGGTGCCGCCGGGCGCTTGGGAGGGGCGTTCGACGGTGGGGGCAACAGGCAAGAACAAGGCGCGCCAGCGCCGATCCGGCGCTTGCAGGCGGCCGCGAGGGGACGTCGCGTGAGGAGATTGCTGGCTGTCAGCCGCGCGATCGACGCGGTGAATTTGCGCATCGGCAAGGTTCTGAGCTGGCTGATCGTGGCTGCCGTGCTGATCTCGGCGACCAACGCCACGGTGCGCAAGATCTTCGACACCTCATCGAACGCCTGGCTCGAGCTGCAGTGGGTGCTGTTCAGCATCGTGTTCCTGCTGTGCTCACCCTGGACGCTGCTCGCCAACGAGCACATCCGCATCGACATCGTGAACAATCTCTTTCCCAAGCGCGTGCGCGACGTGATCGACCTCGTCGGTCACGCGCTGTTCCTGCTGCCGCTGACGATCATCATGATCGTCACCTCGTATCCGTTTTTCCTGCGCTCCTTCGCCATCGACGAGCAATCACAGAACGCCGGCGGACTGCCGCAGTGGCCCGCGAAGTCGCTGGTCCTCATCGGCTTCGTGGCGCTGTTCTTCCAGGGGATATCCGAACTGATCAAGCGCATCGCCGTGATGCGCGGCGACATCCCCGATCCGCACGCGACCGCCGGCTCGCATACCGCCATCGAGGCGGAGGTGGAGCGCCTGCTCCCCGACACCCCTGAACCGCGCTAGCCGCGCGAACGGAGAGACGTCCATGGTGGAGCTGTTCGTCCATTACATGGCGCCGATCATGTTCGCGGCGCTCGTACTGTTCCTGCTGCTCGGTTATCCGGTCGCTTTCTCGCTCGCCGCCAACGGCCTCATCTTCGGACTGATCGGCATCGAGCTCGGCATGTTCCGGCCCGACTTCCTGCAAGCCCTGCCCGAGCGCGTCTACGGGGTCATGAACAAC
>CAYVBN010000193.1:0-3306 GCA_964449645.1 uncultured Hyphomicrobiales bacterium | reverse complement strand
CTGACGGGCGGCACGTCGGTTGGCAACCCGTGCGAGGCGCGCGCCTATCACGGCTTCAACGGCATCGACGGCCAGGTGGTGGCGCACGCCGCGGCGTTTCATTGAGCGGAGTGTCGGCGTCACCCGCGCTCCGCAACTCATCGGGACATTTGGTTCCCGGGTCTACCCGCGGTACTTCGCACCGCGCTGTGCCCCGGGAAACGAGGGCGAGTTTTGAATTGCTCTCCCGCCAATTGCTGCGTTCCCCGGGCGCGCCGCAGCGCACGCAGATAAGTTTACGCAATCTGCGCGCGGTGCGATGCCTGACCTGCGGTCTATTTCGTTCCGAAGAAACGCGTGTGCAAACGAATTACGTCCGACCGGCGCGCAGGAGATCGAGATAGCCGTCGCGCTTGAGGCGCGGCAGCAGGTCGGTTTCCCAGGTCAGATAATCGACCATCGCGGATTTCGGCGCATCCGGCAGCTCGTAGGGCCGCAGCCAGATGTCGATGGCCTCGTCGGCCATTCGCTCGTGCTCCGAAGTGAGTGAATGCCCGGCCTTCCGCCAGGCGGCATTTCCTCCCGCGAGATAGCGAACCGGAATCTGCTTCAGCGCGCGCGCTTCCGGCGCCGCCAGTCCGGCGAGGACGCCGTCTTCGGACGTGAGGACCAGCGTGCCCTGGAGCGGAATCCGCTCGATCGCCTGGGCGAGGCGCGCGCGGATCGCGAACCAGGCGCCGGGAATGTGCGCTGCCTTGTAGTTTCGGCTCAACGACAGATCGATCACCGTCGCCCTGCTTTGCGCCAGCAGGTCGGCGAGCTTGTCGACGTCGATGCGCAGCTCCGGTGCGGGATCGGCGCCGAGGACGGGATTCTCGGGCGAACCGGTCTCGGTTCCGCTCTCGACGAGGACGAACACGTCCTTCCAGCCCATCCGGCGCAGCCACGAGGCAGTCATCAGCGCGCGGACCTCCTTGTCGTCGACGAGGACGATCCGGGCGCCGAGCGTTCCGACGTATTGATCCGTCGCCTGGACCAGTTGGCCGCCCGGCGCCGACAGCGCGCCCGCGACGTGCCCGGCGACGTATTCCGAAGGATCGCGCACGTCGAACAGATAGAGCGTACGATCCTGCTCCGAGCGGAATCGATCGAGCGTCGCACGGTCGATCCGCGCGACCCCGAACCGGCTTGCGACCTGATCGGCGGCTGCTTTCGCCCACGCCGCGCCCGCTGCGGACGGAGCCGGCGCACGGCGGCTCTTGCCGGTCTCGCAGTCGAAGCCCGCGAGGTTCCAGCCCATGGTGCCGTTGCGCAGCGCGACGACCTTGTTCGGGACATCCGCCTCGATCAGCGACTGCGCGCCGATGATGCTGCGCGTCCGGCCGGCGCAATTGACGACGACGAGCGTGTCGGGCGAGGGCGCGAGGTCGCGTACGCGCAGCACGAGTTCCGCCCCGGGCACGTTGATGGCGCCCGGAATGGACATGCGCGCGTATTCCTCGAGCGGACGGCTGTCGAGCACGACGAGGTTCGTCCCCTCGCGCATCAGCCGCTCGAGCTCCTCGGCCGGAATGCTCGGCGTTCCGCTGTCGTGCTCGATGAACTCGCCGAACCCCTTGCTCGGGACATGCACGCCCGAAAACAACTCGAAGCCGGCCTTCGCCCAGGCGGCGACGCCACCGGCGAGCACGAACAGATTGTCGTAGCCGTGCCGCCGCAGGACCTGGGCGGCACGCTCGGCCAGCCCGTCATTGTCGTCGCACAGCACGACGCGCGTGGTCCGGCGCGGCACGAGCCGCGCCATGCGCAATTCGAGGCGGCTCAGCGGCAGCGAGCGCGCGTGCAGGAGGTGGGCGCGCGAGAAGATCAACTCCTCGCGCAGATCGAGGATCGCGAGTTCTTCGCCGTCGGCGCACATCGCCTTGAGGTCGGCGGGCGTGAGCGAGCGCATGCTGGGTGTCATTGCCGGGCCGGGCGCCAATCTGTTCACCGCTCCAGCCGTGCGATCAGGCTCGATGTGTCCCAGCGCCGGCCGCCCATTTTCTGCACCTCGGAATAGAACTGATCGACCAGCGCGGAGACGGGCAAGTTCGCGCCGTTGCGCCGGGCTTCGGCGAGGCAGATCGCCAAGTCCTTGCGCATCCAATCGACCGCGAAGCCGAAATCGAACTTGCCGGCGTTCATGGTCTTGTAGCGGTTCTCCATCTGCCACGATTGCGCCGCGCCCTTGGAGATCGTCTCGACCACCGCCTCGACATCGAGGCCGGCCCGCTTGGCGAAATGGATGCCCTCGGCGAGGCCCTGCACCAGGCCGGCGATGCAGATCTGGTTGACCATCTTGGTGAGCTGGCCGGCGCCGGCAGGCCCGAGCAGCTTGCACATGCGCGCATAGGCGGCGATCACCTTCTCGGCGCGCGCATAGGGCTCGGCGTCGCCGCCGCACATGACGGTCAGAACGCCGTTCTCTGCGCCCGCCTGGCCGCCCGACACGGGTGCGTCGACGAAGGCGAAGCCGCGCTTATTGGCCTCGGCATGCAGTTCGCGTGCGATCTCGGCGGACGCGGTCGTGTGATCGACGAACACCGCGCCCTTCTTCATGCCGGCGAAGGCGCCGTCGGGTCCGAGCGTCACCTGACGCAGGTCGTCGTCGTTGCCCACGCAGGCCATGACGAAATCCTGTCCGGCGGCCGCTTCTTTCGGCGTGGGCTTGTGTGTGCCGCCGTACTGCGCGGCCCACTTATCGGCCTTCGCGGCGGTGCGGTTGTAGACCGTGACCTCGTGCCCACCCGTGGACTTGAGATGGCCGGCCATCGGATAGCCCATCACGCCGAGCCCGAGAAACGCCACCTTCGCCATCGTGTCCTCCTTGCTAGTGCGGCGGACTTGAGGTTCCTAAGATCGTGCAGTGAATTCCGATAGGAACTCCTTCGCCCGCGCGTACTGTGCCGGGTCGCACCGGGAGGTCAACCCTGGGGCCGAGGCGGGGACGCGCATGTCACGTTGACCGTGCCGGTGGCGGCCTTATGTAGGGCATGCGCCGCGCCGCATTCGAGCGCGCCGGCAAGGAGCGTGCTGCCAGGGAGCGTGTCATGGCCCCGACCAAGCAGGAGGTTCTGGCGAACCTCGAAGGCGTGAAGAGTCCGGAGGGGGTGCCGCTGCCGAAGACCGGCAAGCTGTCCGACATCGTGGTGACGGACGGCAAGGTCTTCTTCTCGATCGGTGTCGATGCGGGCGTCGTGCAGGCCTGGGAGCCCGTGCGCAAGGCGGCCGAGGCCGCCGTCCGGGCCGTGCCGGGCGTGACCTCCGTGCTGATCGCGCTCACCGCGG
>CAYVBN010000192.1:0-27457 GCA_964449645.1 uncultured Hyphomicrobiales bacterium | reverse complement strand
CGGCCTGCCGCAGGTGGGCGCCAGCTTCTTCACCGCCTCGAGCATGATGATCGCGGTGCCGAGCGGCATTCAGATCTTCTGCTGGATCGCCACTCTGTGGGACGGGAAGCCGGTGTTCCGCACACCGTTCCTGTTCGTTCTGGGATTCGTCGTCATCTTCGTGATCGGCGGCCTCACCGGCGTCATGGTCGCCTCGGTGCCGCTCGACACGCAGGTGCACGACACCTTCTTCGTGGTGGCGCACTTTCATTACGTGCTCATCGGCGGCGCCGTGTTCCCGCTCCTCGCCGGGGTCTACTACTGGTTTCCCAAGATCGCCGGACGCATGCTGAGCGAGCGCCTCGGCGTCTGGAATTTCTGGCTCGCCTTCGTCGGGTTCAATCTCGCCTTCTTCCCGATGCACGTGCTCGGCCTCGAGGGGATGCCGCGGCGGGTCTACACCTACCTGCCCGAAATGGGTTGGGGCGGGCTCAATCTGCTCGCCACCATCGGCGCCGTGATCTTCTTTCTCAGTTTCGTGCTGCTGCTGTGGAACATCGTGCGGAGCTTGCGCCGCGGCGTCGCCGCGCCGGACGATCCCTGGGGCGCCGGCACGCTCGAATGGGCGACCACTTCCCCGCCCCCGGCCTACAATTTCGCCCGTATCCCCGTCGTCACCCACCGCGAGCCGCTGTGGGCCGAACGGGAATCGCTTCCGGTGGTCACCGGCATGAGCGTCCGCCGGCGGGAAGTCATGGTGACGAGCGTCACCGAAGCACAGCCCGACATCCGCGAGTCCTCGCCGGAGCCATCCATCTGGCCGCTGATCGCAGCCGTCACGGTCGACATCTTCTTCGTGGGTTCGATCTTCACACCCTGGGCGGTGGTGTGGGGAACGCCGCCGATCATGCTGGCGCTGCTCGGCTGGTTCTGGCCGAAGGATACCCCGGAGGAGGAAGAATGAAGGTCCGGGAATTCCACGACGTCTCCGACCTGCCCACCTGGGGCTTCCGCTCGAGCACGCCCTGGTGGGGGACGCTCGCCTTCATGACCATCGAGGGCACCGCGTTCGCGATCCTGATCGGGGCTTATCTCTACCTGGCGGCGGTCGATCCGCATTGGCCGCCGACCAACGCACCAGCCAATCCGTGGCCCGGCACGGCTCTCGTGCTGCTCCTGCTCGCAAGCCTGTGGCCGAACTGGTGGACCAACCGCGCCGCGGAGAGACAGGACCTGCGGCGCGTGCGCATCGCCCTGATCGTGATGTCCCTGATCGGGCTTGCGGCGATCGCGGCGCGCGGCCTCGAAATCGCGCTGGTGGGGCTGCGATGGGACATCAACGCCTACGGCTCGATGGTCTGGATCGTGCTCGGGCTGCACGCGACGCATCTCGTCACCGACGTCGCCGACACGCTGGTGCTCACGGCCCTCATGTTCACGCGCCACGCGCAGCCACGCCGCTTCAGCGACGTCACCGACAATGCCTTCTACTGGTACTTCGTGGTCGCCTCGTGGCTGCCGCTCTACGCGCTCATTTACTGGTTCCCGTATCTTGCGAGGTGACGGATGCGCCTTTTCCGCCATGGCGTGAGCTGGGCCGGGCTGGCGGCAGGCCCGACCGCCTGGGCGCTGAGCACGCAGACGAACTACGCGATTGCCTCGTGGCCGGCGGTGCAGAGCACGTACCTCGTCATGACGATCGCTGTCGTCCTGGTGCTCGTTGCCCTGGCGGGTGCCTTCCTCTCGTGGCGCGCGCGTGGCGAGACGCGCCGCCCCGATGCTCTCGTCGAACAGGCGAACGGCCGGCCGCACGAGTTTCTCGCCGGCATCGGCACGTTCTCCGGCCTTCTGTTCGCGGTCGTCATCGCGCTGCAGGGCATCGCAAGCTTCCTGGTCGAGGGCTGACATGATCGCGCTTTCGACATGCCTGCTGCTTCTCCTCGGCACGCCGGCGCTCGCGCACGGACTCGGCGAAACGGGCGGCGGTCCGACCTGGACGCTCGGGCGCTGGACCTTCGATCCGGGAGTCCTGAGCCTGCTGCTTGCCTCTGGCGGTCTCTATCTGTCCGGCACCGTGCGCCTGTGGCAGCGGGCGGGATTCGGGCGCGGCATCGGTGCGGCTCAAGCGGCCTGCTTCTGGACCGGTTGGCTCTGCGCGGCGCTGGCGCTGATCTCGCCGCTGCACTGGTTCAGCGAGCGCGTGTTCGTCGCCCACATGGCGGAGCACACCCTGCTCATTGCGGTGGCCGCGCCCCTGATCGCGCTCGGATGTCCGACGCGGGCCGCCGCCTGGGGATCGCCGAAGTCCGTGAGCACCGGCATTGCACATCTCTTGCGCCATCGCGCCATGGCCGCGTTGTGGCGCGGCCTCACCGATCCGTTCGTCGCGACCGCCGTGCAGGGGATCGTGCTGTGGATGTGGCACATGCCCCGTCTCTACGACCTCGCGCTCGGCAATCTCATCGTGCATCGGCTGCAGCATCTGAGCTTCAGTCTCGCGGCGGTTCTCTTCTGGTGGGCGCTGCTGCGCGCCCGCCGTCCCGGCGTCGCCGTGTTCTGCCTGTTCGTGACCGCCCTTCACACCAGCCTGCTCGGGCTGCTGCTCACGCTCTCGACCCGGCTCTGGTATCCGCCGCAAGTGGAGTTCGTCGCGGCCTGGGGCCTCGCCCCGCTCGAAGACCAGCAGCTCGCAGGCCTCGTCATGTGGGTTCCGATGGGCGTGATCTATACAATCGCCGGATTGTGGTTCGCCGCACGATGGATCACCTCAACCCACGGCGATATTCCCCTGCGCATGCCGGCCGCCTCGGAGCGGCCTGTCTGACCCGACCTGCGGCGGTGGAAGACGACGGGTGGAAGACGTCCAACAGAACAGAGATTTAATTCGGGTCCGACGCCGGACAGGGCGCCGCGATCGCCCGCAGCCCGAGGGGCAGGTCGGCTGGACGCGCGCCACCGGCGGCCGTCTTGTCGTCGGCCTTCTCGGTTTCGAAGTTCCCGGCTTTTCCGGTGCCGGCATCGCTCCGGCGGCCGGGTTCCGGCACGACCCAGATTCCGTCGATGAACTCCGCGTTGAGGGGATGCGGAGGCTCGGACCCCGATGCCGCATCGGATTGCGCTTGTGTCTGCGACGCCGACTGGGCCTGCGCCCAGGCCTCCATCCGCTCGCGATCGCGGCGACGCTGTTCCTGCGCGAAAAACGCCCGCTGCCGGAGCCGGCGGTCGCGCTCGCGTGCATTCTCGATGAATTCGACGAGGCAGACGAGGATCGCTGCCGCAGCGATGCATGCGAAGGCCGCAAGCGTCGCATACTCGCCGTCCGAGTACAGGAGCGCGAAGCCGACACCGCCGAGCGTCAGCGCGATCAGGAGCCAGCCCTGCGGCGTGCCGAACAGGCGCACGAGCGCCCAGGCAAGCACCCACGCGGCCCAGACCACGATGGCCGACAGCAGAAGAAATCCAGCGAAATCGGTCACAGAGATGCCGCGTGAATGCAATGGTTGGGCCGGCGGTTCGAACTGTAGAGGGACGGGCCCGGCTCTTCAACCAACGCCGGCCGTAACGTCAGGTGCCCGCCGGATGCTCGCGGAAGTAGTCGGCATCGGCCGCCGACTGCCGCCAGTCGGGATTGCCGCGCCAGTCGATATGCCGCGAGCACATGTCCTCGCCGTAGCGCACGCGAAAGAGCAGCGTGCGTTCCGGTCCGTTGATGTACTCATGAAGCTCGCCGGGCGGATGCACGACGAAAGAGCCCGGCGTGACGTTCACCGTGCGCTCGGGCGTGCGCATGCGACCGCCGCCCTGGAAGCAGAAATAGATCTCCGTCGCGTCGGGATGACAGTGATACGGACTGATCTGGCCCGGCTCCCAGCACGCCACCGTGACGTCGCCTTCGCCGATCTCGGCAAGGATTTTCTCGACGTGACGCTTGGGATTCCACTGCTGCTCCTGCAGCAGATCGAATACCTGCATGCTGCTCCTCCCCGAACGTCCGAAGCGGGCCCGCCGTGGCTCGATGATCCTTGTTCCCGATCATCGGTGCAAGCCCACCCCGATCCTCCCCCGTGGCGCGGAGTGGACATCCGTCCGCCGTTGAAAATGCGGCAAAATATGAACACCCGAGCGCATTCCGCTTCAACAAATCGGGATACGCTCTAGCGGCCGGCTGCGAGCTTGTCCTCGAACCAGTTCCACATGGTGGCACAGCCGAACGAAAGATAGTCGCGCTGGCAGTGCTGGGCGCCGCCCTCCTCGCTGCTGAAGACCCGCAGCGTCTTGTCGACCGAGCCGCACGCATCGTAGAGCGCCTGGGCGTCGGCGAGCGGAACCTGCTCGTCCTCGGCTCCATGCACGACCAGAAACGGACAGCGCATCTTCTGCACCACGCCGTCGAGCCGGAACGGTTCCAGCCGCCGCAGGGCTTCATCGAGCGTGTCGGTGCCGAGAACCCACATGATGTGGTGACCCGGCACCGACATCGACGCGTTGAACTGGGCTTCGATGCGCCGCTTCCAGACCGCGTGATAATCCCAGATCGCACCCCAGGCGATGCAAGCGGCGAAACGCGGTTCGAGCGAGGCACACCGCGACGCGTAATAGCCGCCGAGGCTGATGGCCACGATGCCGATTCTCTTCGGATCGACGTCCGCGCGCTTCTCCAGAAAATCCACACAGGCGCTGCCGGCGACTTCGTAGTCATGGCGCAAATGCAGGCCGCGGAAGCGGATGGCCTCACCGGTCCCGGGCCCGTCCATCACCAGAACCGAAATGCCCCGCCTGATCAGATCGGGTACGCCGGAAATGAACTGGATCTCCTTGGTGATGTCGAGCCCGTCGAAGAAGACGACGCACGGTTTGCGTGGCGCGCGACCTCCCCGAGCGTGAACGAAATAACCCGGCAGGCTCCCGCCCGCGAACGGCACCTCGACGATCTCGATCTCCACGTCGGTCAGCTTCGCGAAGCGATGAAAGCTGTTCACGCCCGTCCGATACGCGTCGAGGGCGCGCGCATCCTTCGGCGTTCGGAACCGCTCGCCCATGTGGTAATAGTGACACGCCCGCAAATAAAACGCCGCGGCGGAAATGGGGTGGCCTTCCGCCTCGAAGCGCTCGGCCCGGCCGCGCACCTCATCCGCCACCCGCAGGCAGGCATCGAACCACGCCTCGTCGTCATCCGCCCGCTTGCCTTGCAGAAGACGGCCGATCTTGTGTAGCTCACTGATATCGGCGCCGCCGTAGTTCGCCCGGCCGAGCATGTGCACGAAGGCGGCGGACCACCGATAGTTGCCCGGGAAATACATGAAGTATTTGGGATTGTCCGGCATGCTCGCTCCCTGAGCCGCATCGGTCCGGGATGGTAGGGCATTTCCTCGACGTGGACAGCGGCTTTCAGACCGGCTCGCTTCCAATCAAGCTCGTTTCCGGTCCAACGAAAAGCAATCGACACGCGTCCTGGAGCTTGTTCGGGAGAATGGGAACCGGTTCGCCGAGACAACGCGACCAGACACCGAAGTTTGGAGCGCATTCCGAATCAAACGGATCGGAATGTGTACAATCACCCGTCCTGCATCGCTGCACGCTTCTGTGAAGGAAGACATGTCGCGACACGGCCGGCGGTCCGCGATTCGCAGGCCGTCGTCGCCCGGCAATGCTTGGCCCGGCAAGGCTTGGGCATGTCCCTGCGCGGTGCCGCGGCGCTCGCCACGACCGGTATACGGACGTTGACAACGCGGCAGGACACGCGCTCCCAATCCGGCCGCCAAGAAGACCGCCGGCCGGTCAGGATCTGTCTGATCGCGCAAGGTGAGTCGCAGACCGGAAAACCGATCCGTTACCGGATCGGCCGTGCATTGCCGACCGAATCTACGGGGCCGTTCCGGCGATCGATTGCTCGATTACGTCGCACAAACACGTGCCTCGACCACGCACTCGGTCACACGTCTGCTCACGTGAGCCGCCCAGGTCCGCCTACTTGATCAGTGACTTGGGCCTACTTGGCCCTACTTGGGCCGCTTCCGGGCCGTCCGCCGCGAACTGAGCGAAATTCCCAGCGCGAACGCTTTCTGACGCGTTGCGCTTTCAGTACGCTTGAGCGTACGCGCAATCTTGGAGGCGGGCGTTTTCTGCTTCGCCATCGTTTTCAGCGCACGAACGTCGCTCGCTGTCCATTCACGTCTCTTTGCTGCTTTCTTTGCCAAGGTCGCCTCCAAGATGGATGTGCCGACGCGGCTCATAGCAGAGATATGTTCCCTATCTCAACCCTCACCTTTCAAAATCGACATTTGTTGATCTGAAATCGCCCCGTTGTTCACGCAAGGCACTCGGCATACCAAGAAACAGTTCTTACAAATTTGCATAGCCATGCGGCCGGTCCGCCTCACACTGCACGCCGCCCGGTGAACAATTGCGAATGTCAAGCAATCCGTCACTCCGCCGCAAACAGATAACTGGCGAAGGGCGAAGTTGTTTCAACCCAAATGGGGCAAAACGTGCTCGCCGAACAGTTCGACCGTCCGCACCGGGTCCGATGCGAGGCTTACAGTCAACATCAGCCGTTCCGCACCGGCCCGTTTGGCCGCTAGCGCTTGTTCCAGACAGTCCGCTGGTGTCCCACAGATGGCGAGTCGCCTGGACAGATAGTCGAACAAACCGAGTTCCTGGACGAGCTTGATGTCCGCAGAGCCGGGCCGTGTGCTGTAACGGCGGCGTAACTCCAGCAGCGGCTCGCGTAACGCTTCAGGAACCCCCCTCGTCTCCAAATGCTTGTCGCCGATCACGTATCCGGCCAGAAATGCCAGCATCGCACCGATCTTCTCGCGCGCCAGCGTTCCATCCTCGGTGCAATCGAGCGCGGCAATCTGCCAGATTTCCAGATCCTGCATCGACCGTCCGGCCGCGGCCGCGCCTTTTTGCACTTGGGCTTGCGAATCCCGCATGTTGTCGGCCCCGAGCCCGTAATTGATAAAGACGCCGTCCGCCGTACGGCCGGCCGCCTGCAGCGGTTTGGGATGCGAAGCGGCGAGAAATACCGGCGCCGCACGCTTGACCCACGGCAGATGCGCGCTCGCGGCGCCGAGCGTTGCCGGTTCTCCGCGCAGCAGCGTCTTGATGAAGGAGACACCCGCCCCGAGTTCATCAGAATTTGATTTGGCAAGACCGAGATTGCGCGTCCCGCTGTGGCCGGCTCCGATCCCGAGCACCGCGCGGCCGTCCGATACGTGGTCAAGAGACGCCGCGGCAGCCGCGGTCACGGCCGGGTGCCGGCTCAGCAGATTGGTCACGCAGATCGCCACCTGGGCCTGCCTGGTTGCGCGTGCGACCAGCGCCGCCGCCACCCATGGGTCCATCGCGTTGCCGGGCGTATCGGCAATGCCGATCATCGCGTATCCGTATCGATCGGCACGCTCCGCCAACCGTTCCACGAGGTCGAGTGTGTAGGGCCAGAAGAAGAAACCGACTTGCATCGCCGTCTCACATGTCATGAACCGACGGTGGCCCGCGGAGGCCACCGTCGCAGGATGATGCTCTCGATGATGGCAAATATGTCGTTCACCACGAAACCGAAGAGCCCGACCAGGACCAGGAGCGCATAGACCTCGCTCGACTGGAAATTTCGTTGCGAACGGATCATCAGCGCGCCGATGCCAGGGAGAGAGGTCAGCATCTCGACCAGCAGCGCGACGACGATCGCAAGCGGAATGGCGACCCGGATGCCAAGGAGCAGCGAAGGAACGATGGATGGAAGGATGATGCGGCGTATGCGCTCGAGCGGCCCGAGACGGAACGAGCGCGCAACGTCCATCAACAACGGGTCTATTTGCTGCACCGCACTTGCGGTATTGAGCAGGATCGGCCACAGCGCCGAGAGGACGATCACGGTCAGCTTCATGCTCGACGCGTATCCCATCAGCAGAGCGGCAACCGGCACCACCGCGGGCGGCGGAACGGCACGCAGGAACTCGAGCAGGGGCCCGAGCGCACGCGCCGCGCGCGCGGAGGCGCCGATCAGCACGCCGATCAGCGTGCCGAGCACGACCGCGCCCGCGAGTCCCACGAGAAAGCTCCAGGTCGTGGCGCCGAAGGCAGCGAGCAGATGATCGCGCTCGAACAGGCGCACCGCCGCCGACCACCACTGCGAAGGTGCGGGGAAATAAGGCGACGGTCCCGACTGCAGCCATTGCCAGACGAGCAGCAGGAGGACCAGTGGCAGCAGCCCGCGCAGCGGCGGCAGGCTCGTGCGCAGCCGTTGCAATCCCTCGAGGAACCGCCTCGCCATCAGCCGGCCTCCCGCAAGCGGGCGAAGGCGGCGGGAAACAGCCGCGCCACCGCGCCGGTCAGGATCGCGTTGAGCACGACCCCGAGGACGCCGATCGCCATCACGTAGGCGAACATCCGATCGGGCTGCAGCGCCTGTTGCTCGCGGACGACCGCATAACCGAGGCCGTTCGGGTTGCCGACCATTTCCGCCACGATCGCCAGCACCAAGGCAAGCGTCATGCTCAGCCGCGCCCCGACCAGGATGCCGGGAAGCGCCGCCGGAAGTACGATCTTGCGCAGGATGGCGCCGCGGGAGAGCCGCAGCGTGCGCCCTACCTCATAGAGACGCGGATGGACGCCCATCACCGCGCCCATGGTGTTGACGAGCACCGGCCAGAGCGCCGGCAGGATGATCACCATCAGCTCCATCTGCAGCGAGAAGCCGAACAGGAGCAGCGCGACGGGCACGAAAGCGATCCCCGGCATCGGCCGCAGCACCTCGATGGACGCGAGCGAGTAGCGCTGCAGGAGCGGCGATGCCCCGAGCAGAACCCCGAGCGTGACGCCGATCACCATGGCGACGGCCCAGCCGATCAGAACCGATTGCAGCGTCAGCAGCAGGTCGGTAGCGAGTTGACCACTGCGGACGATGTCGACGAACCCGAATGCGATGGCCGAGGGAGCCGGCAGGTATTCGTACTGGGCAAGGCCCGAGCGCACCACGAGTTCCCAGAACGCGAGACACAGCAAGATCGTGACGATCCCGCTGAGGTTGATCCCGTGCCGGCGCTCAGCCATGTGCGCCTTGCCCGATGGCCTCATGCAGCAGCCGGCGCAAGGCGAGGAATTCCGGCATTTGCCGGGTGACGATCTGGTCGCGCGGCTGGGGCAGCCCGACCGTCACGATGCGCTCGATCCGCCCGGGCGTGCCGGTGATCACCGCCACCCGATCGCCCAGATAGACCGCCTCCTCGATATCGTGCGTCACGAACACGAAGCTCGAGCCGATCTGTTCGCGCACGCGAAGCAGCTCGTCCTGAAGCGCCGCCTTGGTCATTGCGTCGAGCGCCGCGAAGGGCTCGTCCATGAGGAGCACCGCCGGACGCAGCGCCAGCGCACGCGCGATCTGCACGCGCTGCTGCATGCCGCCCGACAACTGCCAGGTGTAGTCGTGCTCGTGCTTCTCCAGCCGCACGAGCCGCAGCGCGTCCTGGACACGCGCGCGCAGCTCCTCGCGCCCGACCCGGCCTTCGAGACCGAAGGCGACGTTGCGGCCGACCGTCCGCCATTGCAGCAGCGCATGCGAATAATCCTGGAAGACGATGACCGCGTCCTCCGGCGGACCATCGAGCGGGCGGCCGTGGATGCTGACCGCCCCGGAGGTGCACGGCGTCAGACCGCCGAGCACACGAAGCAGCGTGGTCTTTCCGGTCCCCGACGGTCCGACGATCGTCAGAAACTCGCCCCGGTGCAAATCGAAGGAAATATCCGCCAGCACCGGCCGGGCGCCGAGCGCGTGCGGCAGCGCCACCGCAACGTCGCGGCAGCGGAAGACCAGATCCGCTTTTTCGGGCCTGTCGTACGGCTCGGCCACGCTCACGGAGCGGTCACCACGATCTTGCTCTTGTCGATCGGCTGGGAAACCTGCCCGAGTTCGGTGAGGACATCCACCCACACGCCGAGCTGCTCCGGCTTGATCGCGAAGCGATAGGTCGGATACGGCACCTTCTTCACGACGGCCTCCGGCAGATGGGAGTACTTGGCGAGCACCGCCCTCGCCTCGTCCGGATGGGCGTCCATATAGGATTTGCTCTCCTCGAGCGCGGCAATCCAGGACTTGATGACGTTCTGGTTCGCGCGCGCCCATTTGCCGTCCGAGATCCAGAACGGGAACAACACCTCTTCGCCCACCGAGAGCAGCGGATCGCCGATCGAAACATTGCCGGCCGCCAGCAGGGCGCCGGAAAACGGCTCGAGCGTTTCGGCTGCGTCGATCGCCCCCGCCTTCAACTGGTCGCCCATGTTCGGAAACGGAACCTCGACGCCGCGGATGCTGGACGGATCGATGCCGCTTTTCTTGGCCCAATAAAGAACCGAGACGTGAATCACGGCTCCGAGCGTCGGCGCCGCAATCACCTTGTCCTTCAGGTCCTTCACGCTCTTGATCGGAGAATCCTTGCGCACCATCACGAAGGTGGTCGGGTTCTCCTTCGTCTCGACCGCTTCGCCGGCGACCGCCACGACATCGAGGCCGCCGGCCACCGCCTTGATGAGATCGGGAGCCGTGGACGGAGCGATGTCGAACTGCCGTCCGAGCGTTCCCGGCAGCAGCGAGAGGTTCTGCACCGAGGTCAGGGACACGTCGAGCCCGTGCTTGGTGAAGATGCCTTTGTCCTTGGCCACCCAGGCGGGCAGCCAGGTTGCGACCGGAACATAGGCGGCACGCACCTGGACCGGCTTCGCGGTGGAGTTCTGAGCGCGCGCGGCCAGCGGCCATGCGAGCGCCAGCAGCAGGGTCGCCACGACGGTTCCGATCCGTCGCATGTCGCCGCCGATCCAATTCACGTGATCCTCCCGATGTTTGATGTTCGACTGAATGCTACCCAATGCCTTCCTTGTTGAGAAGCATACGGCCGCTCCGCCGACGTGTTTTGCGGCACAACCGCGCATCAACGGCCGGTGAATCGGGGCGCGCGTCCTTCGCGATGTGCAGCGATCGCCTCATCGACATCCGTGCTCGCTTCGAGCGCGCGCCGCAGCGCATCGGATAGTTCCCGCGCGGCCCGGAAACCGGGCTCCTGCCGCACGCGCATGATGCTCTTCGCGCCGCGCGTCGCGAGCGGTCCGTTGCGGGCGATCGTCGCCGCGAGGTCGGCAAGCGCACGATCGAATTCATCCGACGCGACGACGCGCTCCACGAGCCCGATGCGCAGCATCTCCTCGGCATCGATATCGCGCCCGGTGCAGACGAGTTCCATCGCGCGGCCGCGGCCGATGAGTTGCGGCAGGCGCACCGGGCCGCCCGCGCCCGGAAATCCGCCCCACTTCGCTTCCGGCATCGACAGGCGGACATGCTCCGCCGCGATACGAATGTCGCAGGCGAGCGCCAGCTCGACCGCGCCGGCGCGCACGGCGCCATTGAGGCCGGCAATGACGACTTGAGGAAGAGCTTCGATCTCGTCGAACGTCGCGGCGGTCAAAAAGACGAGATCGAGTATTTCGTCCTTGCGCAGAGCGCCGCGCAGGGCCGGATTGAGAATGCCGGTGCAGAAATAATCCGCCCCCTGTCCGCGGATGACCACGGCATGGACGTCCGCATTCGCGCGCAATTTCTCGGCGATGGCCTTGAGTCCGAGAACCGCCTCCGGCCTCAGCCGGTTCTGCTCCGCCTCATTGTCGATGGTGATCCAGGCGATCGGCCCGTCGATCTTGAACCGGACTCCATCTGCTGCATTACGCTCCGCTGCCATTGCGCACCTCTTTTCTCCGCAGGCACCGAAGCATACACGAGTGGCTTGCGGGTGCATGGGAGGTCCGAGGTCCGCATTCGCGAGGCCGCGCATGTTGCAAACAGGGACAGATGACGCCTTCGGCAGTTCGCCGCAGAGGGCACTTGGCATCATGTCCCGGGCGCACCGCAGCGTGCAGATAAGCGTGCGCAATCTGCGGACTTGACTGCGCGCTGCGGTGCAGAGCCGGGACCATCTCCCGTCGGGCTCGAGCACAACAGCGGTTGCAGCCGTGGCGTGCTCGCGACCAACAAAAGGCTGCTCGAACGCGCCGTCCGCATCGTGTGTGAGCGCGGACCCGAGCCGGCGACGCCGGACGAGGCGCGGCGGACTCTTGGATTACCGTTGCGGCGGAGCGTGGGGCGGAAAGGCGGCGGCGCGACTGCAGCTCCTGGCGAGAACCTGATAGGTCTCGCGGCGCAGCTGCCGCACGGTGCGAAGCACCGCGCACAGATCCGGGATTCAAATTTCGCGCTGTCGATCTCGGGCCCCGGACCGGCGCTGCATCACTCGGTGATGCAGCGCATCCGGGGAACGAAAAACCCCCGACTGTCTTCAGTCGGCGATTTCGATCGAGGTTGCCTCGAGGCCCTTGGCGCCCTGGACGACCTTCATGTGAAGCCGCTGGCCTTCGTGCAGTTCGGAGAGGCCGACACGCGCCACCACCGAGCGATGGATGAACACGTCCCGGCTGCCTTCGACCGCCACGAACCCGAACCCCTTCTCGGGGTTGTACCACTTCACCTGGCCCTCGACGTCCTGCGCGGGGCCAGACGGCGACCGCTCGAACGGGCGACCGCCGCCACCACCGGGCCGATCGCGGTTCGGACGGGGACGGGCCGGCTCGGCCGTGCTCGTATCGACCGAGATGATCTCGGTGATCTGAGGTCCCTTCGCCCCCTGCCCCACCCGCGTGTTGAGGGTCGTTCCCGGCTCGAGCGCACTGTGCCCGGCCGCTTCGACCACGCTGATGTGCAGGAAGGCTTCCCCGCTCCCGTCGGTCAGTTCGACGAAGCCGAAGCCCTTTTCCGCGTTGAGCCATTTGACCCGTGCCGGGCGCTCGGGTCCCGAGGGGACCGGGCGCTCGGACCGGGGCCTGTCGAATGAACGCTGCGGCGGAGGCGACCACCCAAACGACTGCGGGTCCGGCGGCTCGTCACCGTAGCTACGCCGCCGATCACGAAAATCCTTACCTCGGCCCATTTGCGATCCGTCTGCTGAGTTGCGCGCGCTTCATTACCATACGTTCATGTCATAATGCCTGCGAGCGGGCGAGTCCTCAACCTCGATGCGCGGCCAAAACCGATCGATTTGGGGAGGTAAGCGGCTTTCCCGCGGCAGCCGCCGATCAATTCACAGAGAGCCCCCGTGGGACCAGATGGGTGGTGATCGGCAGCACGTGGTCGACCTCCACGTCGAGTCGGGTGTCGATGACGTGCATGAGGATAATGGTCTCCATGGCGGCCATGGGGACCGCCGGATAAAGCTCGAACCGGTAATCCCTTTCGACGATCGTCGCATCGCGATCGAACGTCAGGATGCAATTTATCTGGCTCATGAACCAGTCAGGCACGCGGTCGCCGGCCGCGAACGTCCAGATTTTCTCCGGGCGCCGGACTTCTTGGGGCTGGTTTCGTGCGCGCACCGCAGGTTTCCTCACAGGTGATGGGGGTGGCAGGGCCGGAGCCGGCCCGCTCTCAGCGGCGGCGGAACTGTTGCCGGGCCGGGGGACGCGGGGATGAGGGGCCGCGTTCTTCCTTGTGACGGAAAACGAGGCGTCCCTTTTCCAGATCGTAAGGAGACATTTCCACCGTCACCCGGTCGCCCGCCAAGGTCCGGATCCGGTTCTTGCGCATCTTGCCCGCCGTGTAGGCCACGATTTCGTGTCCGGCGTCGAGCTGAACGCGGAACCGCGAGTCCGGCAGGACTTCCGTGACCCGCCCCTCGAATTGAATCAGTTCTTCCTTTGCCATACGTCGTCTCTCCTATCTGAAATCAGCGCGGCGGGCGCTGTCCGGCGGCGCGGTCGCGCTGCAGGAATGCGATGGAACTCAGTGCGTGCCGTCCCTCTCGGTTCGGCGGTTGCCCGTTTGAACGCCCCCCGCCCCCGTTGCCGCCCTTGTGCGGCGGCTGCCCATATCTGGCGTGGGCAGGTTCGGGCGTGTCGTGATGCCTCTCCCCGGATGGATGTCTCTCCCCGGACGAAGGACGGCCTCGACGGCCTTGGACTCGGGCAGGCTTCGGCGCGTCGTGGCGATGTCTCTCGCCCGAATGGCCACGGACGTGACGCCCGGAGCGGCCGTCTGTCGCCGGAATGGCCATGCGGATGAGCTTCTCGATCGCACGCAGATAAGGAACTTCCTCGGCGTCGCAGAAGGAAATCGCCGTTCCGGCGGCCCCGGCGCGTGCGGTGCGGCCGATGCGATGCACGTAGCTTTCGGGCACGTTGGGGAGATCGTAGTTGACCACGTGGCTGATGCCGTCGACGTCGATCCCGCGCGCGGCGATGTCGGTCGCAACCAGGGTGTTGAGCTCGCCGTTGCGGAAGGCCGCAAGCACCCGCTCACGCTGGTTCTGCGACTTGTTTCCGTGGATCGCCTCGGCGGCGATCCCGGCCTTGGCCAACTGACGGACGACCTTGTCGGCGCCGTGCTTGGTGCGGGTGAACACGAGCGCGCGCTCGACCGGCTCCTTCTTGAGGACGTCGGCCAGCACCGAAGGCTTGGCGGCGCGGTCGAGATGAATGATGCGCTGCTCGACCCGTTCGGCGGTCGAGGCGACCGGGGTAACGGCGACCCGGGCCGGATCCCGCAGCATCTGGCCGGCGAGCTCGGCGATGGCCTTGGGCATGGTGGCCGAGAAGAACAGGGTCTGCCGGCGGGCCGGGAGCTTGGCGACGATCTTCCGGATGTCGTGGATGAAACCCATGTCGAGCATGCGATCGGCCTCGTCCAGCACGAGGAACTCGACGCGGTCGAGCCGCAGGGCATTGCCCCGCACGAGGTCGAGCAGCCGGCCCGGTGTCGCCACCAGGATATCGACGCCCGGCAGCAAGGCTCTCACCTGGCGTCCCATCGACACGCCGCCGATGGCGAGCGCCGTGCTCACGCCGAGGTGCCGGCCGTAAGCGCGGAAGCTCTCGAGGATCTGTCCGGACAGTTCGCGGGTCGGGCTGAGCACCAGAACGCGGCAGGTCTTGCGTTCGGGCCGCGGACGCTGGACGCCAAGCCGATGCAGGATGGGAAGCGCAAAGGCGGCCGTCTTGCCGGTGCCGGTCTGGGCGATGCCGACGACGTCGCGTCCGCTCATCGCTGCCGGAAGGGTCTGGGCCTGAATGGGGGTTGGGGTGATGTAGTTTTCTTCCGCGAGCGCGCGGAGGATCGGATCGGCGAGGCCGAATTCGGGAAAAGAACTCAAGCTGGTCTCTCTATATATGGCCGAGGCCCCACCAAGCGCTTGCGAGCGGATCGGCGGCCTACAGCGGGATGAAGGACACCCCGCGTGGTCTGGGCTGTCGGTCGAAAAGGCGCTGGCAAAAGGGCCGAAAACCGTTGCGGGAATTCGTGCACGCGGCCCATGAACTGTATCCAGGCGCGCCGCTTATATGGTCCGATGCGCGGCGGATTGCAAGGCGGATGACGGCGGAGAGTTAACCATTCCGCGCCGTCTCGCGCCAATGGCGTCCCCTTTCCGCCGCGTCCGCGCCTGTGACCGCCGGAAGCCGGTGGGCGGTCTCGCCCGCCCGGGAACCTGCAGGATGCGCCGGCATCCGACGTCATTGCGGCGGCCGGCATCCTCCGGTGTTAGGCATAGTGGAGAAAACGCCCCGAGTTCCATCCGTGCAGGTCGAGACCGCTTGTCACATTGTTAAATTCCCCTACAACCTGCTCAAAACTGGGCATCTCGGGGACATAAGACGCGTGCAACGCATTGAGCCGAAGCCCCGGCCCTAATAGCAAGAACAAGCTCTGCAGATACGCCGTTAGGGCGTTTGGCCAGAACAGGAGGAAGGCAATGAGATCGAAAACCCTCGGACTCGCTCTCGCGGCGACATTGGCGGGCGCAGCGCCCGCGCTTGCCGCTGAGACGCTGACGATCGGCTTCACTGTTTCGCAGACCGGCAAGCTGAACAACGACTCGACATCGCAGATGCGCGGGTTCGAGCTGTGGCGGGACAACGTGAATGCCGCCGGCGGCATCAAGGCCGGCGGCAAGCAGTACCAGATCAAGTTCGTTACCTACGACGACGAATCCCAGAACGCCCGCGTGCAGCAGCTCTACACGCGCCTCATCACGCAGGACAAAGCCCAGTTCCTGTTCAGCCCCTACTCCTCGGGCCTCACCGCGACCTCCGCGATCATCTCCGAGCAATACGGGAAGGTGATGATCACGACGGGCGCCGCCGAGGAGAAGACCTACCAGCTCGGCAACAAGAACCTGTTCCAGCTCTACTCGCCGGCGAGCCAGTATCTGGCGGGCGCGGTGAAGGCGCTGAAGGAGCTCAATCCGAACACGAAGATCGCCTACGTGGTCGAAGACGACCCGTTCTCGAAGGCGGTGCTGGCGGCGACCCGCAAGCAGGCCGAGGAAGCGGGCCTCAAGGTCGCGCTCGACGAGCGCTACAGCGGCGACACCACCGACTTCGGTCCGCTGATCAACAAGGTCGTGTCCTCCGGCGCGACCGCGCTGCTCGGCGGCGGACATTACGCCGACGGCGCAACCCTTGCGCGCCAGCTCCATGACCAGAAGGCCGGGCTCAAGTGGGTGACGCTGCTCGTCGCGCCCGACAGCCCCAACTTCGCCACCCTCGGTGACGCGGCGGTCGGCGTTTCGGTGCCGTCGCAATGGGAGCCGCAGGTGAGCTTCAAGCCGGACTTCGGCCCGACCGCGCCGGAGTTCACCAAGCAGTTCACCGACAAGTACAAGATCGCGCCCGGCTATCACGCCGCCGGCGGCTACGCGGCCGGACTGGTGCTGCAGCACGCCATCGAGCAGGCGGGTTCGGTCGAGCCCGCAAAGGTCGCCGACGCGCTCAACAAGATCGACGTGACCACGATGTTCGGCCACACCAAGTTCTCGACCGACCCGAAGCAGCACGGCCTGCAGCTCGGCCACGAGATGGTGCTCGCGCAGTGGCAGAAGAAAGACGGCAAGCTCGTCAAGGAAGTGATCTGGCCGAAGGCGGCGAAGACCGCCGAAATCCTCTACTGAGGACCAGGCAGACGCAAACGGACGGGGGGCCGTGCGGCCCTCCGTTTCGCGCATGATCCGGCGAAGGGGGACCGGATCGCCGAGAACATCATGCGCCAATCAAAAACAGCGGAGTGCGATCGGACGCAGCAGGTGTCTGTTTCTGATCGTATCCGGAGGGGCTGAAAATGATTGGGGTCATCGCGTCCATCATCGACGGGGTGCTCGTCGGCGCCGTCTACGGACTGGCGGCCATGGGCCTGACGCTCATCTGGGGCGTCATGAACGTGATCAATCTGACGCACGGTGCCATCATCGTGCTCGGCATGTTCGTGCTCTATTTCCTGGTCTCGGGCGCGGGACTGCCGGCCTACGGAACGATCCCGATCGTGATCGTGTTCGGCTTCGTGCTTGGCGTCGTTCTCTACTGGATCGCCGTGCACCGGGTGATCGGCCGGGCGCACCTGATGAGCCTGCTCTCCACCTTCGCGATGAACATGGTGCTGATCGGGATCGGCACCGCGCTGTGGAGCACGAGCCCGTACAACGTCCAGGTCGCGCTGCCGGGCATCACGTGGAGCGGCTACACGTTCACCGGCACCCACATCATGGCGGCGGTGCTCGCCTTCGTGATCGCCGGGCTGCTCTATCTGCTGCTCCACCACACCCGCATCGGCAAAGCCATCCGGGCGGTTGCCAGCAACCGGGAAGCGGCCGAACTCACCGGCATTCCGACCACGCAGGTGCTGTCGTTCGCATTCGGACTGGGGGTCACGCTCGCCTGCGTGTCGGGCACGCTGATCGCGACGCTATTTCCCTTCACGGTGCTGTCGGGCCAAGCCTATCAGCTCAAGAGCTTCGTCGTGACCGTGCTGGGCGGATTAGGCAATCCGGCCGGCGCGCTGCTCGGCGGCCTTGCGCTCGGCCTCGTCGAGGGCCTCGCCACGCCGTTCATGCCGGTGAGCTGGACGCCAATCATCGAGTTCGTGCTGTTCGTGCTCGTGCTGATCCTCTATCCGCGCGGCATCTTCGCTTTCTCGAGGCTGTGATGACGATATCCGATCATCCGCTTGCTGCGCGACGCTGCGCAACGGAGCTCCCATGAGCATCCGCAAGCCCTTCCGGGAGCCGTTTCCCTGGCTGATCGCGGCCGTCGCGGCGCTGTTCGCGCTCTGGCCGTGGCTCGGCGACGATGTCGAGCTGCGCGAGGGCCTGTTGCTCGCGGCCGTCTACATCACGCTCGCCAGCAACCTCAATCTGATGATCGGCTACGCCGGTTACGTGAACTTCGGCAACATCGTCTTCTTCGGCCTCGGCGGCTACGTCTGCGTGTTTCTCGTGACCGATTGGCACTGGCCGTTCCTTGCGGCGGTACTATCCGCCGGATTCGTAGTGAGCGCGCTCGCGCTCCTCTTCGGGCTCGGCATCCTGCGCCTGCGCGGGGCGTTCTTCGCCCTCGCCACGATCGGCATCAACGAGGCGGTGAAGGCCTTCGTGGCGAATTTCGAGCCGTGGGGCGGCGCCACCGGAATCTATCTGTCGCTCGACGCCTACAGCCAGCTCGGCGGCCCCGGACAGGCGCTATGGATCGTCTATTTCCTCATCGTCGCCGTGATGATCGCATCGCTGTTCCTCAGTTACGGCATCAAGACCTCGAAATTCGGCCTCGGCCTCATCGCGATCGGCCACAACGAGGACGCGGCGGCCGTGCTCGGCGTGCCGACCCCGCTCTACAAGGCGCTCGTCTACAGCATTTCCGCCTTCCTGCCGGCGATCGCCGGCGGTCTCTACTTCTTCAAGAGTGGCATCATCGAGCCGGCCGGCGCCTTCGATCTCACCCTCTCGATCGAGGCGATCGTTATGGTCATGCTCGGCGGCTACGGCACGGTGACCGGCCCGGCCCTCGGCGCGTTTCTCTACAACGAGATGCGCAGCCTGCTGCTCACCTCCGAGTCGTTCTCGCACTTCCAGCTCGTCATTGCGGGCGTGTTGCTGCTCGGCATCGTGCTGTTCGCGCCCGGCGGGCTGATGGGCTTCATCTATCGGATCTGGCCGCGCACGCGGAGGCTGCTCGCATGAGCGCGCTGCTCGAAGTCACCGGCCTGAGCAAGCATTTCGGCGGTGTCCAGGCCGTCCAGGACCTGAGCTTCACCGTCGAGAACGGCGAAATCCTCGGCCTCATCGGCCCGAACGGCGCCGGCAAGTCGACCGTGTTCAACCTGATCAACGGCGTGCACGTACCCGACGCGGGCCGGATCGTGTTCGACGGCACGGAGATCACCGGCGAGCCGCCCTATCGCGTCGCCCGCCATGGGCTGGCGCGCGCGCACCAGATCGTCCAGCCGCTCGCCGGCATGACGGTGTTCGAGAACTGCACCGTGGGCGCCTGTTTCGGGCGCGACAATCTCCCGCTCGCCCAGGCGCGCGAGGTCGTGCACGAGGTCGCGGAGCTCGTCGGCCTCGCCGACCGGCTCGGCGATCTTGCCGGCCAGCTCACGACGGCGGGCAAGAAACGGCTCGAGCTTGCGCGGGCGCTGAGCGCGCGTCCGCGTCTTCTGCTGCTCGACGAGGTGCTGGCGGGGCTGAACCCGACCGAGATCGAGCGCATGATCGAGGTCATCCGCAAGATCCGCGCCCGCGGGGTCGCCATCCTGATGATCGAGCACGTGATGCGCGCCATCATGAGCCTGTCCGACCGCATCGTGGTCATCAATCTCGGCCGCAAGCTGGCCGAAGGCACGCCGCAGGCGATCGTCGACAATCCGCAGGTGATCGCCGCCTATCTGGGCGATGCGACGGCCTTCGCGCCCGCCGGTGGGAGCCAGCCATGAGCGACCAGGTTCTGCGCGTCGAAGGCCTCGAAGCCGGCTACGACCAAGTCCAGGTCCTGTGGGGCATTTCGCTCGCCGCCCGGCGCGGTGAGATGACGACGCTGCTCGGCGCCAACGGAGCCGGCAAGACCACGAGCCTGCGCGCCATCGTCGGCAGCCTGCGGCCGTTCAAGGGCCGAGTCCTGTTCGAGGGCGAGGACGTCACCCGCATGTCGGCGCATGCGAAGGCGGCGCGCGGCCTCGTGCTGGTCCCCGAAGGCCGGCAATTGTTCAATGACATGTCGGTCGAAGAAAACCTGCAGATGGGGGCGTTCACGGCGCGCGCACGGCGCCGGTACGCGGAGCGCCTCGAACAGGTCTACACGCTCTTTCCGCGCCTCAAGGAGCGGCGGCGGCAGCGCGCCGGAACGTTCTCGGGCGGCGAGCAACAGATGCTGGCGCTCGGACGCGGCCTCATGTCGGACCCGGTGATGCTCATCATCGACGAGCTCTCGCTCGGGCTCGCCCCGGTGGTGGTGCAGCAGCTCGCCGCGACCCTGAAGCTGCTCAAGGAATCCGGGACGACCATCATGCTGGTGGAGCAGAACGCGCACTTGGCGCTCGCGATCAGCGACTACGCCTATGTGATCGCCGAAGGCCGGCCGTTCACCGAGGGACTGTGTGCGGACGTCGCCGCAAAGCCCGTCATCCGCCAGGCCTATCTCGGCCTCTGACCGGCCCGCGAACTCGCCAGGAAGCACGGCCCGCGCCAGGCGCGCAGGGCGTCCCCCAACGGGCGCATTTTCTGACGGAACCAGTTTGTCGTAGAAACGGCAACCGACTCCGAATTCTGGAACGGGCTCCGGCCCCATCGGAACCAGCTCCAGACCGTCAAAAGCGCGTGCCCATGTCCCCGTCACTTACGCTCGTCCCGCTCGCGGACGTCCCGCTCGTCCGCCCCGGCGACGATCTCGCCGACATCCTTGCCGCCGCGTTCGAACGCAGCGTCCCCGCCCCGGCGGAGAACGACGTGCTGGTCGTGGCGCAGAAGATCGTGTCCAAGGCGGAGGGGCGCTATCTCGATCTCGCCGACGTGCAGCCCTCCGCGCGCGCGCTGGCGCTCGCCGCGGAGGTGCAGAAGGACGCGCGGCTGGTCGAGGTGATCCTGCGTGAATCGCGCCGCGTGGTGCGGCATCGGCCGAACGTGCTGATCGTCGAGCACCGGCTCGGCTTCGTGATGGCGAACGCCGGCGTCGACCACTCGAATTCCGATCCCACCCTCGGCGAGGACATCGTGCTGCTCCTGCCGGAGAACCCCGACGGCGCGGCGCAGGCGCTTCACCAGCGCCTGTCGGCCCGCTTCGGCCGCAATATCGCAGTCATCATCAACGATAGCTGGGGCCGCCCGTGGCGGCGTGGCACGGTCGGGGTGGCGCTGGGCTCCGCCGGACTGCCGGCGCTCCTCGACCTGCGCGGCCGGCCCGACCTCTTCGGGCGGGCCCTGCGCGTCAGCGAGCTCGGCTTGGCCGACGAGATCGCGGCCGCCGCCTCGCTGCTCATGGGCCAGGCCAACGAAGGCCGGCCGGCCGTGCTCGTGCGCGGCCTCTCGTGGGCAGGGCCGCCGTCGCGGGCGAGTGATCTGATCCGGCCCGCCGAAGAGGATCTGTTCCGGTGAGCGTGAAGCATCTCGTCGTCGCCCTGTCGGGTGGGATCGGCGGCGCCAAGCTGGCGCTCGGACTGAGCCGCGTCCTGCCGCCGGGCGAGCTTCTGGTCGTCGCCAATACCGGCGACGACTTCGAACATCTCGGCCTCGCCATTTCGCCCGACCTCGACACCCTCATGTACACGCTCGCGGGCCTCGACAATCCGGAGACCGGTTGGGGGCGGCGCGACGAGACCTGGACGTTCATGACGGCGCTCGGCGGTCTCGGCGGCGAAACCTGGTTCCGGCTCGGCGACGGCGACCTTGCGGTGCATGTCGAGCGCACGCGGCGGCGGCGCGCCGGCGAGCCGCTCTCGCGGATCACCGCCGATTTCTGCAGCCGCCTCGGCATCGCGACACGCATCCTGCCGATGACGGACGATTGCGTACGCACCCGCGTGCGCACGGCCGAGGGCTGGCTCGACTTCCAGGACTATTTTGTCCGGCAGCAATGCGCGCCCGAGGTCGCGGCGGTCGCCTTCGAGGGGGCGCCGCAGGCCGCGCCGCTTCCTGAGTTTATCGCCGCGCTGCGCGATCCCGCCCTGCGGGCCGTCGTTATCTGCCCGTCGAATCCTCTGATCAGCATCGCCCCGATCCTCGCCGTACCGGGCGTGCGCGAGGCGCTCGCCGAATGCGCGGCACCGGTCGTTGCCGTCTCGCCGATCATCGGCGGACGCGCCGTGAAGGGCCCGACGGCTCGCATGATGGCCGCGCTCGGCCTGGAGGTGACGGCTGCTGTCGTTGCGCGCCACTATGGCGACCTGCTGGACGGCTACGTGCTTGACGCCGAAGACGCCGCACAGGCCGCAGTGATCGACATTCCAAGCATCGCCACACAGACCCTGATGCGGACTCTCGCCGACCGCGAGGCTCTGGCGCGCGCGGTGCTCGGCTTCACTGATACGATCGCGGCCGCCGGATAATCCACGGCGCGCAACGTGCCGCGGCGCGGCACTTCGCACCGGCGTCCGGGACACGAGGACAGCCAGAACAGCTGAATCCGCAATGGGCACTTCGCCTCATTGGATTTTGGGGGACCGGGCGTCTGAAACCAGATAGAAGAGGCCGTTCCTCGGAGGGAGACGCAATGGCATCGTTCGAGTTCGCCGTGAAAACCGAAGGCGCCGTCGCGCGCATCGATCTCAACCGGCCCGAAGAAGGCAACGCGATGACTCGCCCGATGATGGTCAGCCTCGCGCCTCTCATTCGCCGGCTGGGCGAATGCACAGAAACGCACGTGATCGTGCTCGAGGGACGCGGCGATTATTTCTGCCGCGGGCGCGACAGCCGCGGCGAGAGCACGGACGGCCTCACACCGTATGAGATGCGCGTGCAAGTCATGGGCGCCGTGCTCGGCGTCTACGACGCGATCGGTGCGGCCCCCGTCCCGGTCGTCGCCCGCGTGCACGGGAATGCCGTCGGTTTCGGCTGCGCCGTCGCGAGCGCCTGCGACCTCGCGCTGGCGGCCGACACGGCGCGTTTCTCCTTCCCGGAAATCAAGCACGACATTCCGCCGACGCTCGCTATGTCGGCCGTCGTCCGCAAGGTGCCACCCAAGGCGCTCGCCTATCTGATCTACTCGGGCCAAGAGGTGAGCGCGCAGGAAGCCGTGCAGACCGGGCTCGCGAGCCGCGTCCTGCCGCAGGCGAGCTTCGCTGAAGACTTCGACGCCTTCGTGCACGAGCTCGCCGGCCGGCCGCGGCTCAATCTCGAGACGATCAAGAAGTTCATGACCAACGCCGCCGAACTTTCCTCCGCCATGACGTCGGAATACGCCGGCACCCTGCTCGCGCTCGTGCGTCGGCTGTGAGGAACCAGCGCATCGGTTCCGAAATCTCGCCTTGTCAGGGATGAGGTCGGCGAGCAGCCATTTCCCTGATGAGTCCGCCGCGCTTCCCGCAATCGTCTGCCGCGCGATCCTGCTCGCTATTTGTCGAGCTCCGGATAGTGGCGGAAGATGCCCTCCTGGTTGAAGGGAATGCGACGCTCCGATCGCAGATACGCGGCGATGCGCGGACGTTCGGCGACGCTTTCGTGGAGCGCGACGACGCGCGGGAGTTTCCTCTCCAGGCGTGTCATCATTTTCGGAAACGCATAGCGCAGGCCGGCGACGATTTGGAACAGCGAAAGGTCCGCATACGTGCAGCGCCGGCCGACCAGATGGCGCCCGTCATTGGCCTCGATGATGCGTTCGAAATAATCGAGGTACTTCGGCGCCCGCGTCGCGACGAAGTCGTCGGCGCGCCGCTTCGCCTCTTTCTGCTGCTCTTCGTAGTAGAGGCCGCTCGCGATCGGATGATGCGTGTCGTGGATCTCGTCGACGAAATCCGCGATCGTGAGTTGGAGTTGATGGGTCCACAGCCGCCCCGCTTCCCCGGCCGGCGCGAGGCCGTGGCGCGGGCCGAGGAACTGCAGGATGTTCGCGGTCTGCGCGATCACCAGCTTGCCGGCCTTGAGAAACGGCGGGGCGAACGGCGCGTGTCCTTCGCCCTCGAGCATCTCCATCATCGCCGCCATGCCGCGCTTCTCGGTGCGGGCCACGTCGACATAGCGCGCTCCCGCCTCTTCGAGCGTGAGACGGACGAACTCGCCACGTCCCTGGATCGACGGCCAGTAGTAGAGTTCGTAAGGCATGCTCGGGCTCCTGCTGCGCCAGGACGGGCCGCGCGCATCGGCACGCCGTCCATGCCACCAGCAAACGCCACGGCCCTGCGGACGTTTCCGTCGGCCCCTGCGCGCGAACCGGACAGTCCACGCTCAGCGGATAACGGCTTCGCCGCGAATGCGTCGTCAGCCGAAGCGCGGCGCCAACAATGGAGGGAGCGGCGCGGGTTCTGCAACAGCCTCGGCAGGCGCGAGCGCCTCCTCGATCCCGCGCGGAATCTCGTGCCCGTCGGGCGCGATCCCGAACCGTCGTCCGAGCAACTGGCGGCTGCGGAACAGGGCTGCGCGGGCAATCGCCACGTCGACGGCGACCCGCATCAGCAGCGGCGTCTGCGATGGCGCGGCGGCGAGCGCCCGCAGCACCGCGAGACCGTCGGCCTTGCCGTCCGGCCCGAGGCCGGCAAGCGCCGCGCCGGGAACGTCGCGATGCGCCGGATCGGCGATCACCCGGACAGCCGCGAACGGCAGGCCGCATTGAGCCGCGAGCCGCGCCGCGAGATGCGATTCCATGTCGACCGCGATCGCCCCGGTCTCCTGATGAATGGCCTGTTTGACGGTGGTGCCGGCCACCGGCGAATTGGAACCGGCAATGACCGCATGCCGGGCGCCCGGAAGTGCATCGAGCAGCAAATTGGACCACGTCTCGTCGGTCCGGTGCAGCGCCCCGTCATCGGCGACTCCCGAGGCGACGACGACGGAGCCCGGCCGCAGGTGCGGCATCAATCCGCCGGCAATGCCGAAGCTGATCACGCCGAGGCAATGTGGGATCATATGATGTTCGAGGGCGGCGGCGAGCAGACCTTCGGCCCCCCGGCACAGAACCCGGACCCCCGGACCTGCTGCGATTTGAGCTTCGAACGAGAGCCCGACCACCGCGGTGACAAAAAAAGTTGCTGACAATGCTCCACACCCACACTTGCCGTCGTATAGCGCGATTGAGCCGCTCCCGTCGGACAACCCGTACGGTCAATAGAAAGTTCTGGCGGACCCTTTGGTAGGATCTGTCCCGCGATCCGAGGTCCGGCGAGAACGAGCCCCCGCTTCGAATCGAATGTTAAACCAGGAACGGACGACTGTCATGGGACACCACCAGGGGACCGCGCTCGTCACCGGCGCGAGCGGATTCGTCGGATCGGCCGTGGCCCGGGCGCTGGTCGGGGCGGGTTTTCCGGTCCGGGCGCTCGTCCGCGCCGGCAGCCCGCGCGCCCACCTCGCAGACGTCGCTCTGGATTTTGCGGTGGGCGACCTGCGCGACCGGGACTCGCTGCGGCGCGCGCTGTCCGGCGTCCGCTGGCTGTTCCACGTGGCCGCGGACTACCGGCTGTGGGCGCCCAATCCTCAGGACATCATCGACACCAACGTGACCGGCACCGACCTCCTGATGGAGGAAGCCCGGCGGGCCGGCGTCGAGCGCATCGTCTACACCAGCAGCGTGGCCACGATCGCGCTGCCGAAGGACGGAGGGCCTGCCGACGAGAGCACGCCGCTCGACGCACAGGACGCGATCGGGGCCTACAAGCGCAGCAAGGTGCTGGCCGAGCGCCTGGTCGAGCGGATGATCGCGGACGGGCTTCCGGCCGTGATCGTCAATCCGTCCACGCCGATCGGTCCGCGCGACGTGCGGCCGACCCCGACCGGGAGAATCATCGTCGAGGCGGCATCCGGGCGCATGCCGGGTTTCGTCGACACCGGTCTCAATCTGGTCCATGTCGACGATGTGGCCGCCGGTCATCTCGCGGCGCTCGAGCGCGGGAAGATCGGCGAGCGCTACATCCTCGGCGGACAGGACGTGCTGCTCGGCGACATGCTCGCCGCGATCGCGCGCTTGTGCGGGCGGCGTCCGCCGCGGCTCAAGCTTCGTCGCGAGATGATCGTGCCGATCGCCTGGGCGGCCGAAGCCGCGGCGCGCTTCACGGGTCGCGAGCCGTTCGTCACGCTCGACGGCCTGCGCATGGCCAGATACCGGATGTTCTTTCGCTCCGACAAGGCCGAGCGCGAGCTCGGCTACGTTGCGCGCCCTTATGAGTCGGCGCTCAGGGATGCGATCGACTGGTTTCGCAGCGCCGGCATGTTGCGCGGCTAGACCACGTCGCCATAACCGCCCGGCTTATGTCCCGATGTCCGCAGTGCCTCCGCGCAGCCGGGATCGCACAAGGCCGCGAGCTCATCGACATAGCGATAGCCGGGCGCGCTGCCGGCGAACGCATCGGCTGTCGCGGGATGCAGATAGATTTCGTTCAGTCCGGGCGGCAACGCGCCGATGAGCGCGCGCAGGCGCGAGGCCGACATCGCACCGGACCAACGCAACCCGAACACCGCATCGGGAACGGTCAGTCCGGCACGGCGTGCGCGCGCGCGCAGGAGGCCGGCCCAGATGGCCGTGAACGGCACGCCCGCGGCGCTTGGCTCGATGCGCGCCAGCACCCTCCCCGGCTCGAGCGGAACGCGCAGCGCCCGCATGCCGTAGCGCCGGCCAACAGACATGATCTGCGCGGCGATCACCGGATGCAGGTGAAAATGCTTGTGCGCGTTGACGTGGTCGAGCGGCAGGCCGGTCGCCCGATAGGCCTCGAACTGCGCGGTGATCTCGCGCAGGCTCTGCGCGCGCACCTCGGCTCGCGTCGCGAGATCGATCCCGAGCCGAACCAGGTCGATGCGCAGGAAGCCGTTGCGGTCGACGAGGTCGGGGATCATGTCCGGCGCGCAGGCCGGCCGCGCCTCGACGAGCACGAGATGCAGGCCCACGCGCAAATTTGGCATGCGTCGCGTCCGCACCACCGCATCAACGGCGCCCGGCGAGGCGACCATCAGGCTCGCAGCGCTGAGAATGCCCGAGCGGTGCGCCGTCTCGACCGCGTCGTTGACTTCGGGAGAGAGACCGAAATCGTCGGCGGTGATGACGACGTGGTTCAGTGCACGGCTCCCCGGCGCTCGCGCAGGAACGAGAAGAATTCCACGCCCTCGCGCAGGCGCCGCTTCATCATCTCCGGGCTTCGCACCATCTCGCCGACGATCGAGGCGATCTTGGGAATGCGGAAGTAGAACGCGCGGTAGAACTCCTCGACGGAGTTGAAGATCTCCGTGTGGCTGAGGTGCGGATAGTGCAGCGGCGCGATCTGCACGCCCTTGTCGTCGACGAGCTCCGCGTGCTCCGCATCGAGCCAGCCGTTTTCGACCGCCTGGTTGTAGAGGAACGTTCCCGGATAAGGCGCGGCGAGCGACACTTGAATCGTGTGCGGATTGATCTCGGTCGCGAAGCGGATCGTTTCGGCGATCGTCTCGCGTGTTTCGCCCGGAAGTCCGAGGATGAATGTGCCGTGGATGACAATGCCGAGCTCGTGGCAGTC
>CAYVBN010000191.1:0-5828 GCA_964449645.1 uncultured Hyphomicrobiales bacterium | reverse complement strand
CGAAGTCGAAGCGCAACACCGTGAGCCTCGAGGACATCACAGGCTCGGCCGGCGCCGACACCGCGCGCTGGTTCACGCTCTCGGATTCACCGCCCGAACGCGACGTGATCTGGACCGAGGAGGGCGCCCAGGGCGCCTGGCGCTTCGTTCAGCGCGTCTGGCGGCTGGTAAGCGAGGCGGCGGAACACGAGGCCGGGCCGCGGCCTGCCGAGTTCTCACCCGCGGCCGTCACGCTCCGCAAGGCGACGCACGGCGCGCTTGCCCGCGTGACCGAGGACATCGAGAAGCTGCGCTTCAACCGCTGCGTGGCGCACATCTACGAACTGGCGAACGCCCTGCAGGCGGCGCTCGCGCAAGCCGGCGACGGTCCGGCCGCCGATCTCGCCTGGGCTATCCGTGAAAGCGCCGAAATTCTCGTTCAGTTGTTTCATCCGATGATGCCACATCTGGCCGAGGAGTGCTGGGCGGCGCTCGGCCATCGTACGCTGGTGGCCGAGGCGCCGTGGCCGGAGCTGGAGGCGGGCCTGCTCGTCGAGGACACGATCACCCTGCCGGTGCAGGTGAACGGGAAGAAGCGGGCGGACGTGACGGTTGCGCGGGACGCCGGGAACGTCGATATTGAAGCGGCCGTTTTGGCGCTCGAGGCCGTGCAGCGAGCCCTCGACGGCAAGGCGCCGAAGAAAGTGATCGTCGTCCCGCAGAGGATCGTCAATGTGGTGGCGTGAGCACAAGCGACTCGAGCGCCCTCTCCGCTTCGCGATCGTCCTCGCGCTGGCGGCCATGACCGGCGGCTGTTTTCAGCCGCTCTATGGCGAGCGAACCATCTCCGGCGAACCCGGCGTGCAGACGGCGCTCGCCGGCGTGGACATCGCGCAGATTCCCGCCCCCAACGGAACGCCCGAAGCGCGCATCGCCGTGCAACTGCGCAACGACCTCCTGTTCGGCCTGACCGGCGGCGGCGGCGCGGCAGCGCCGACCCATCGCCTCGATATCCGGATATCCTCGGTGGCGCTCTCGGTCATCGTCGACGTGCAGACGGCGCGCCCCGACGTCGAGAACTACGGCATCAACGCGACTTACACGCTGATCGACCTCAAGACCGGAAAGCCGGTGCTGAAAGACCAGACCTTCTCGCGCGTCTCCTACGACATTCCCGGCCAGGAGCAGCGCTTCGCGCGGCAGCGCGCCTTGCGCGACGCCGAGAACCGCGCCGCACAGGTGATCGCCGACAACATCAAGGCGCGGCTCGCCTCCTATTTCATCGCCGGAACCTGACGGGGTCCGCGCCGAGAAATCGCATTTCCGGCGCGCGATCATCCAACAGCGGACGCTGCGGTCCGTTCTGAAAGCCTGCGGATAGCACCATGGTGGCGCTCAAGGGGTCCGAGGTCGACGCGTTCGTCGCCCGGCCCGATGCATCGCGCCGCATCGTCCTGGTGTTCGGGCCGGATGCCGGCCTCGTGCGCGAGCGCGTCGAAGCGCTCGTGCGCGGCGCCGTGGACGATCCCAGCGATCCCTTCAGCCTGTCGCGCATCGAGGGCGATGTGCTTTCCGACGAGCCGAGCCGGCTGGTCGAAGAAGCTCATACGGTTCCGCTGTTCGGCGGCCGCCGCGCCGTGCGGGTGAGGGCCGGCAACCGCAATTTCGTCCCGGCGGTCGACATGCTGATCGCCTCGCCGCCGTCGGCGGATTGTCTGGTCGTGATCGAGGCCGGGGACCTGCGCCGCAACGCGCCGTTGCGCGTCGTCTGCGAGCGGGCGGCGGTGGTCGCGGTGCTGCCGTGCTATGCCGACAACGAACGCGATCTTGCGCGCCTGATCGACACCGAACTGCGGGCGGCCAACCTGTCGATCAGCGGCGACGCCAGAACCTTGTTGATCGCCCTGATCGGCGGAGACCGCGAGGCCTCCCGCAACGAAATCCGCAAGCTCGCGCTCTACGCGCACGGCAAGGAGCGCATCGAGATCGACGACGTGCTCGCGGTCGTCGCCGACGCCTCGGCGCTTGCGCTCGACGCCATCGTCGATGCGGCGTTCGGCGGGCAGCCGCGCGATGTCGAGACGCAATATGCCAAGGCGCGCGCGAGCGGCACGGCCGTCAGCGCGATCCTGAGCGCCGCTCTGCGCCACGTCGGCCAGCTTCACCGCGCACGCACCGCCATCGATTCGGGTGCGGCGAACGAAGCCGCCGGCATGCTTGCGAGCTTTCATTTCCGCCGCAAGCCGCTGGTCGAAAACGCCGTGAAGTCGTGGACCGCGGCGAAGCTCGAACAGATGATGGGTCAACTGGCCGAGGCCGCCCTGGAAGCGCGACGGCGGCCGGCCCTCGCCGATGCGGTCGCGCAGCGCACCTTGCTGATGATCGCGCTCACGGCGCGGCGGCGGGACGGCGCCGACCGGCGCGCGATGTCCCGGCCGGGGCCCTGACCGGGGCACCGTCGCCCGCCCGTATCGCGAGCACGTCCCGATCCGATCGAAACGGAACGCCCTCCGAACTTTTTACTTATCTGATCGCGTTTTCAGACGAACCGGTTTCGACTTCGCCGGAAGGTGCTCTACCGGCTCAGGCGCTGGATGACGTGATCGAGCTGATCGAGGCTGCGGTAGCGGATCTGCAGCACGCCGCCGCGGCCGCGATGATCGATATTGACCACGAGCCCGAGCGCGTCCGAGAGCTGCTTTTCGAGCGCCGCCGTGTCGGCGTCCTTGCGCACGCGCGCGCGTGACTGGACCGACTTCCCCGACTCGACCGCGCGTTCCTGCGCGATCGCTTCGACCTGGCGGACGTTCAATCCGCGCTCGACGATCTCGCGCGCCGTCGCCTCGGGATCAGGCTGCCCGAGCAGCGCGCGCGCATGACCGGCCGAGAGCTTGCCGTCATTGATGTAGGTCTTCACCGAATCCGGGAGCTTCAGGAGGCGCAGCGTGTTCGCCACATGGCTGCGGCTCTTGCCGACCGTCTTGGCGATCTCGTCCTGGCTGTACTTGAACTCGTTGGCGAGCGATTGATAGCCTGCCGCCTCTTCGAGCGGGTTGAGGTCGGCGCGCTGGACGTTCTCGATGATCGCGAGCTCGAGCGCCTCGCTGTCGCTGACCTCGAGCAGCGCGATCGGAACGTCGTGCATGCCGGCGCGTTGCGCCGCGCGCCAGCGCCGCTCGCCGGCAATGATCTCGTAGTTATCTGATGAGCCGCGCACCGAGCGTACGACGATCGGCTGGATGATGCCGCGCTCGCGAATCGAGGCGGCGAGTTCCTCGAGCTCCTCCTCGGAGAAGTGCCGGCGCGGATTGCGCGGGTTGGGGCGGAGGAATTCGACCGGCACGCGCCGCTGGCTGCGGATCCGTTCGACCGCCGCCGTTTCCGATCCAACGTCGCCGATCAACGCGGCGAGCCCGCGCCCCAGCCGTGATCGTGCCGTGTCTTCCGCCATCACCCTGCTCTCCCGTTCCGACCGCCGCCGCTCGGCGTCCGGCTCTCGCGAGTTGATTTGAGCATGATCTTTTCCGAAACCCGTTCCGAAACCGGTGTCCACTTTTCCGGATCAGCTCTCGTGGCCCGATTCCGAAATTCGCAAAGGCTCGCGGCACCTGCTCATGCGAACTTCGGGTTCGGGCACTAGCCCGCGACCGCTTCCTTGAGTTTCTTTTCGCGCTGGATGACCTCGGTGGCGAGCCGCAGATAGGCTTCGCTCCCGGCGCACTTCAAATCGTAGACCAGCACCGGCTTGCCGTAAGACGGAGCCTCGGAGACGCGCACGTTGCGCGGGATCACCGTGTCGTAGACCTTGCCGCCCATGAACTGGCGCACGTCCGCGACCACCTGGTCGGAGAGCTTGTTGCGCGCGTCGTACATGGTCAGCACGATGCCGTGGATCGCGAGCTTCGGGTTGAGCGTCTGCTTCACCTGATCGACCGTCTTGAGAAGCTGCGACAAGCCCTCGAGCGCGAAGAACTCGCACTGCAGCGGCACCAGGATGGCGTCGGCGGCGACCATCGCGTTGACGGTGAGCAGATTGAGCGACGGCGGACAATCGATCAGCACGTAGCCGAAATCGACCGCACCGGACTTGCCGTCGTTGAGCACCGCGAGCGCGTGGCGCAAGCGATAGACGCGATCGCGCGCCTGCCCGAGCTCCAGTTCGACGCCCGACAGGTCGAGCGTCGAGGCGGCGATGTGCAGCCGCGGCACCGCGGTGGCGAGGATGGAATCGCGCAGCGGCGCCTCGCCCATCAGCACATCGTAAGTGGAGAAGCGGCGGCTCTTGCGGTCGATGCCGAGGCCGGTCGAAGCGTTGCCTTGCGGATCGAGGTCGATGACCAGGACCTCCTCGCCGGTTGCGGCGAGCGCCGTGCCGAGATTGATTGCCGTCGTCGTCTTGCCCACGCCGCCCTTCTGATTGGCGATCGCGAGCACGCGCGCCACGCGGGCGCGACCCGGTCCGCTCGGCTGCGCCTCATCGCGCTCGCCGGACTGCGGAAGGACGACGGTAGATTCGGTCTCGGACATGGCACACCACCCCGTCTTGACCCGGCCGCACGGGCGAAGCGTTCACGATCCCGTATCGTAGCGTTTCAGTCCGCGGACCACCACGATACGCCCGTGCGGATCGGTTCGGCTCGGCACCAGTTCTGCCCTCAAGGCCCAAGATTTAGAGGCTGTATCAATTTCTGCCTCAACATCTTGTCCCTTCGGGAGGAGACCTATCGTGCCCGGCCCCAACAGCGGTTCAACATAGTAGAGCAGAGTTGCGAGCGGCGCGAGCGCTCTGGCAGTCACAACGTCGGCGCGGCTTCGGAAGTCCCGTACAAAATCCTCGATTCGCTCCCCGTGCACAATGGCAGGGACACCCGTGATGCGCACCGCCTCGCGCAGGAAAGCAATTTTCTTCTGATTGCTCTCGACCAGGTGCACTTCGCTCCCCGGACGTTCGGCCAGTGCGCAGGCGAGCGGAAGGCCGGGAAATCCGCCGCCTGATCCGAGGTCGACCCAGACGCGGGCATCGGGGGCGAGCGCGAGGAGCTGCAGACTGTCGGCGACATGCCGAGTCCACAGGTGCGCCAAGGTGGAGGGCGCAACGAGATTCGTTGTCTTCTGCCAGAGCCGCAGGAGGTCGACGAGGCGATCGAGCCGCTCGGCCGTTTCACGTGAAACGGGGGTGAGCGCAAGGGCGCGGGCGCGGTCGGCGAAAAAATCGTCCGCCGGGGGTCGGGCGGCGCGCGCCATCGCGTTGCGGCTCAGCCGGCCGAGCGGGTCGGCGCCGGGCGATCGCGCCGGCGCGACCGCGCAAGGTAGGCGGCGAGCACGCCCAGGGCGGCGGGTGTCATCCCGTCCATTCGGGCGGCATGGCCGAGGGTGCGCGGCCGCTGCGACTCGAGCTTCTGGCGCACCTCGTTCGACAGACCCGGGATGGCCGCATAATCGAGATCGGCTGGCAGCGCGATGCTCTCGTCGCGCCGATAGGCCAGGACGTCGGCGGACTGCCGATCGAGATAGACCGCATACTTTGCGTCGATCTCGAGCTGGGCGGCGATGTCCGGATCGAACCGGCCGAGGGCCGGCCAAATGCGGACGAGGTCCGCGATCGTGATGTCCGGATAGGACAGGAGGTCGAAGGCGGTCCGCCGCTGGCCGTCGCGATTGAGCGACAGTCCGTGACGGGCGGCCTCGTTCGGAGTGACCGACACCGAGCGCGCATAGACGCGCGCGTCCGCGAGCAATTGCATCTTCCGCCGGTGATGCGCGCGGCGTGCCGGGCCGACACACCCGATCACGATCCCCTTCTCGGTCAGTCGCTGGTCGGCATTGTCCGCCCGCAGGCTCAGGCGGTA
>CAYVBN010000190.1:0-2566 GCA_964449645.1 uncultured Hyphomicrobiales bacterium | reverse complement strand
CCGCGCAAGCCCGCCACGCAGGCGTCGTTTGGCAATTGCGGGCCGATGTCGACGACGAAATCGATCCGCTCGAGGCATAGCTCGCGGCCGCTCGCATAATGCTGAACGACAACGGATCGTCCCGCGATACGCGCGACTTGGTGGAGGGCGAGGACCGTTGCGCCCTTGCCGTCGAGCCGACGCAGCGCGGCGATCCGCGACACGGTCGGCATTTCGCGGAACGGCTCGAAGAAGCGGGTCACGAAGATGAGCTCGGCGCCGCGCGCAGCGATTTCCTCGGCAGCTTGCGCGCCCCACCAATAGCCGTCCTCGTCGAAGACGACGACGCGTCGGCCGGCCAGCGACGCGGGCAAGTCGTCCAGTTCCGCAAGAGCCGGAACCGAGCCGTCGGTTGCAATTTCCGGAGCCACCGGCGTAGCGCCGGTGGCGACCACGACCGCATGCGGCGCCAGTCCCGCGACCGTCTCCGCCGACGGCGCTTCGCCAAGGCGCAGCACGATATTTCCGGCGCCGCGCACCTCGCGCTCGAGATATGACGCCACGTTCGCGTACTCGGCATGTCCGCCGATCGTTCCGGCCTTGACGATCTTCCCCCCGAGCACGTTTTCCTTTTCGAACAGGATCACGCGGTGCCCGCGCAGCGCCGCCAGCCGCGAGGCTTCCATGCCGGCCGGGCCTCCGCCCAGCACCACGATGGTGGCGGGCTCCTTGGCGGCCTCCACCCGCGATAGCTCCGTCTCGCGACCGACGACCGGGTTGTGCACACATGACAGTGCAGCGCTGCCTTCGTGCAGGCCGTCCCAGCAGTGATTGCATCCGATGCACAGCCTGATCCGATCGCCCTCCCCGTTCTCGGCCTTGCGCGGCCATTCGGGGTCGACCGTCAGCGCGCGCCCGAGCGCCACGGCATCCGCCCTGCCGTGCGCAATCAGCGCTTCGGCCTGTTCCGGCGTGACGATCCGCGTCGCGGCGATTGTCGTCGCCTGCGGGACTGCCGCCTTGAGTTGCGCATGCAGGTCCCGGAACGGCATCTGGTCGTAATGGCGGTCGGGCAGATGCGTATCGATGGAATTGAAATTGCCCTGCGACAAGGAGACGTAATCGATCAGGCCCTCCTCGACGAACTGCCGCACCAGCCGCACGCTCATCTCGAGCGTCCACCCTCCGTCCGTGAACTCGTCGACTCCGAGCCTCAGCCCCACGATGAAGTCGGCGGGTGTCGACGCGCGGAGCCCGCTCAGGATGTCGCGCGCAAAGCGCAGGCGGTTGTCCCAGTTGCCGCCCCAGCGATCGGTGCGCCTGTTGGAAAACGGCGAAAGGAACTGCTGCAGCAGATGGCCTTGGGCGCAGTGGACCTCGATCCCGTCGAGCCCCGCCTGCGCCATGTTCTTGCCAGCCATGATCGCGTGTTTGATGAAGTCTTCGATCTCGTCGGGGTCCATCGCGTGCGGAACGCCGCCGGAACGCGGGCACGCGATCGAGGATGGTCCAATGAGGCGTGCCGGCACGGTCGTGCTGTTGTGCTGGCGGCCGCTGTGATTGATCTGCCCGATCAAGAGCGCGCCGGCGTCATGGACCGTTTTCGCCCACCGCGTGAGGCCCGGAATGATCTTCGGATCGAATCCCGGGATGTTGCTGCCGCGAACAACCGAGGAAGGGTGGAACCGCATCGCTTCGGTCACGATGACACCGGCTCCGCCACGGGCGAGCGTGCCGTAATGCGCGAGCAGCCGTTCGGAGATATCGAACTTCTCCGCAAGGTTCGTCGAGGTCGCCGCCCGGAAGACGCGGTTCCGCGCCTCGCGGGGGCCAATCCGCAAGGGAGAAAAGAGATGGGGAAATGCCCTCGACGGCGCGGGATTGATCATGCGGGCGGCTCAATGCGCGCGGCTGCATCGGCGACACCGGGCGGCACAGACACGCCGCCCGGGCCCGCCGATCACCTCATTGACTGATCTGAATATTGGCGGTTTTCGCGACTTCGGCCCAAACCTTGAAGTCGCTCGCGATCGTGCCGGCAAACTCCTCCGAACTGTCGCCGACCGGATCGAGGTTCGCGGCGAGCAGGCGCTCACGCACCTCCGGGAGCTTCAGGATCGCGGCGATTTCCGAGGACAGCTTGGCGATGATAGGCGCCGGAGTGTTTGCGGGCGCCAGAAAACCGGCCCAGCTTTTTGCGACCAGCCCCTCGACACCAGCCTCCGCGGTGGTCGGCACGTTCGGGAAATGCGGGTCGCGGGTGGCCGACGTCACCGCGATCGCCCGCATGAGACCGCTGTTGATCTGGCCGGCGTTCGATGCCGTCAGAAACGACATCATCAATTGGTCGCCGATCAGGGCGGACACGACTTCGTTCATTCCCCGATACGGAATGTACTGAAGCGGCGCGCCTGTTTTTTGCCGGAACAGCGCCGTCATCAGCTGATGGCCGGCGGTCGAACCGCCCGCGTTCGCCTTTTCGGGGTTCTTTTTGATGTAGTCGATCAGCTCGTGCAGGTTCTGAGCCGGGACCGATTTGGCGACCGACAGGATGAACGGATACGACGCGGCATTCGACAGCGGCGCG
>CAYVBN010000189.1:0-1739 GCA_964449645.1 uncultured Hyphomicrobiales bacterium | reverse complement strand
CGAGGAATTCGTCGCCATTCTGCCGAGCGCGCTTCCCGAGGCGCGGATCGCCGCCGAGCGCGTGCGCGCCGCCTTCGAGGCCGCCGGGCGCGAGATCGCCGGCCGGCCGATCAACGCCACGGTCAGCATCGGCGCGGTGTCCGCCGAGGCGGCGCGCTGCGAGATCCACACGCTGCTCGGCGCCGCCGATCAGGCGCTCTACCGCGCGAAGAAGAACGGCCGCAATCAGGTCGAGGGCGTGGAGCTCGTACGGCCGCCGGTCCGTTCCGGCGGGCCCGCCGTGGTCCCGGCCATGCTGCCGGCGGGCGGGGCCATCGCGGCGATCGCCGCCGCGGCCGGCGACCCGGTCGTCAAGGAGTTCGTGGGGACGCCGCCGCGCCGTCGCCCGCTCGAGCACGCGGCCTGATCTCACGGGGCGCCGTCGCTGTCGGCGGCAACCGACAGAACGCGAGCGACGTAAAGCCAGGACAATTACCTAGGCCCCTGTCTCTTGCCTGTTACGTTCGGCTGATTAGGCTGCGCACCTTGTGGGCCCGCACGTGCGCGGGCGGATGTGCCGCGCAGAGGACGTCATGGGGGCCGCCGACAACAGTGCAAAAGCCGGTACGGGTTACACCGGAATCGCGCGCACGCTTCATTGGCTGATACTCGCGCTGTTGATCGTGCAATTCGCGTTCGGCTGGCTGATGCCCCATATCGGACGCGACACGCCCGTCACGACCCTTATCGGACTGCACTTCTCGTTCGGCGTGCTGGTTCTTGTCGTCGCCCTGGTGCGCCTCGGTTACCGGGTGAGCCATCGCGAGCCGCCGCCGGAAGCCGGTATTCCGCCATGGCAGACGGGCACGGCGCGCCTCGTCCACTGGCTGCTCTACCTGCTGTTGCTTGTCGTGCCGATCCTGGGCTGGATCAATGCGTCGTGGCGCGGCATGCCCGTGACGTTCTTCGGGCTTTTCGACATGCCGAAGATCGTCGCAACCCGCGCCGCCGGTTGGGGTTGGACGGGTGACGTCCACATGCTGCTCGCGAACTACGCCATGCTGGCGCTGGTCGGCTTGCACGTGCTGGCCGCGCTCTATCACTATTTCATTCGCCGTGATCGCGTGCTGCAGCGCATGCTGCCGGGCGTGTAGCCGCGGTCGCTGTCGCTCTGCCGACGCCTTTTGGAATCTCCTGACCGGAATCCCTCCGTGCCGCCGCTTGCGAGGAGGTTGGCCCCAAGAACCGCAGGGCGAAGGGCCGAGTGCAAGGTCTCGTTTACCAACTCGGCTTAGCATCGAGTCATGCTGCGGACCTGGAGTGTGGACTCGTTAGGGGCCGAGCTCGGTGCCCTCGAAGAAAGTCTCGAACGCGCACGCGGTGCGCTCGCCTGCCCGTATTCCTGCGCCGACGAGTTCGAAGCCGCCGTCATACGGGCGCAGCGCGCCCGCGGGGCGTTCAAGCCGCGCCGAACGGCGCGGTTGCGCCTCGCACTCACGTGTGCGGCCACCAGCATGGCGGTGCTGCTCGTCGTCCTCCTGTTGTTTCGGTTTCTCTGACCGTCGTTTCCTCTGACGATCATTCCTGCGCACTGCATCATACCGTCGCGGATCGTCTGATGATGTCGGCGAAGCCTGAGCTGGTAGAATTGCCGGCTTGCGCCGGCCGGTGGCTTACGCATCGTCACTGACGCCCAAACTTGAAACCGGGTCTGCGGCCAAATCTGGGGACATCCTCAACGCGCGTGCCTGCCACGGAGA
>CAYVBN010000188.1:0-11076 GCA_964449645.1 uncultured Hyphomicrobiales bacterium | reverse complement strand
ATGCGGGCGAGACGCGACACGACGCGCTCCTTCACGCCGCTGTCGCCGGCATGGTCCAAGGCGCGGAGGGACCGGCGCAGTTCCTCGCCGGCGGATCGCACCATGAAGGCGGCAGGCCCGCCGCGATTGGCGAGACGATGGCTGGCGTCGGCGAGACTCTCCGACGATGCGATGACCCGGAACGCTCGCTTCGCCCTGGCGCGCGCGCAGGCGACCTCGACGATCTTGGCGAGGCACACCGTCCAGGTCACGAGCGAGGCGAAGGCCAGGCCGATCATCACCGCCTTCACCACCCAGTCGGCCGACATGAACATGCCCCAGGGGGACAGATCGTGCGGCAGGTCCGCCCGGCGGTCCGAAGCCGGGCCCGATGACGAAATTCCGGTGGACGCGGGCTCGGCCGGAGACGGCCTGGCAGTTTCCGCGGGATCCTCCGGCACACCGTTCGCTGGTGCTGTCACACTCGGCCCGGACGGCGAAACAGGCTGTTGCGCCAGACTGCCGGACGGACGGGCGACCGCCGCGGCAATCAGCACGCACATTGCGACCATCGAGAGCCGCTTCATTGCTTGCATCGTTATTCTTCCTTCCGACAGTACAGCAATCGACCTCGGTGACTGCAGGACGCGCGATCCTTCACGTCGTGTCGCCGGCTTCCGGCAGCGTCCGCGATGCCGCGTGAGCCGCGACGCCCGCCATGAAGACCGCGACAAGAGCAGCGACCCGCCATCCCGGTCGCGCCCTGGCCCTGGCCCTGGCCCTAGTCCTCTCTGAAGGCCCTCGCGACCTGATCGCGGAGCGGCTTCACCAGATAGGACAGCGCCGTTCGCTCGCGCGTCTGAACGAGGGCCTCGGCCGGCATTCCCGGAACGAGCTTCAATTTCCCGATGCGGGCGAGTTCTTTCGGTGGGATCGCGATCCGGATCACGTAGTAGGAACTGCCCGTGCGCCGATCCTCCGTGAGGTCAGCCCCGACGCGGCTCACCGTCCCTGCGAGCTCCGGCGTCGTGCGGAGATTGAAGGCGGTCAGCCGGAGGATCGCATGCTGTCCGAGAGTGATGTCGTGGATGTCCTGCGGCCTGATATGCGCTTCCAACTCCAACTGGTCCTGATCGGGAACAATTTCCATTACCGTCTCGCCGGGCGAGATGACTTCGCCCACGGTATGAACGGTCAGGTTGTGGACCCAACCGTCCTGCGGCGCGATCATGTCGATGCGCCGCAGTTGATCCTCGGCGGCAATCTTGCGCTCGGAAAACTCGCCGATCTGCGCCTGCGTGTCGCGCAAGTCGCTGGTGACTTCCGTCTTCAAGTCCTGGTCGACCTGCAGGATCTGCAATTTGGCTTCGGCGATGCTGCCGGCGGCCTGAGCCTGACCGGCGACCACCTGGCCACGGAAGGCATCGAGCTGTGCCTTGTCACGTTCCAGCTCGTTCAGGCGCTGGACGGAGGTAATGCCTTTCGCCAACAGGTCACGCAGATCGACCAATTCCCGCTGCCGAACGTCGATGCCGCGCTCGAACGCTTCCTGCTGCTCCTTCAGACCTGTTATCTGGTGTTCGTATTCCTTGATGCGTTCGGCAAGCTGCGCCTTTTTGCCCTCGCGGGTCCGCCGCCGGGATTCAAAGAGGTTACGCTCACCTTGCATGGCGCGCGTCACCTCCAGCTGGTCGGCATGAGCAAGGAGCGCTTCCGGAAATGCAATGGCTTCCTTGTCGTCGCGCTCAGCCTCCAGCCGGGCTTCGCGTGCCATCAGCTCATTCAGCCTTTTGCTGACGATGCCGAGATTGGCTTTGACCTGCGTCGCATCGAGACGGATCAGGACATCGCCGGCCCTGACCCGCTGTCCCTCATGGACGAGCAGCTGGCCAACGACACCGCCGGACGGGTGCTGCGCCTTCTTCACATAAGAATCGACGACGAAGGTGCCGTTGGCGACCACGGCGCCGGCCAGATCGGTCCCGGCGGCCCACCCCCCAACGCCGACGACGAGAACAAGGCTCGCAAGGCCGCCTGCAACGAGGTGGCCGTTGATCGACCGCAGGACCGCACGACCGTCAGTGCTTGACATCGGGCTGCTCCTGACCAGGTTCGGCGACGTCGGCATTCGTCATGGGGTTTGCGATCACGCGCAGCGGATTGAGTGCCCGGGCGGTGGCTTCCTGGCTGTGGGACAGCGTCGACGTGGCACTGTTATTGGACGAGTGGACCTTCAAGACCTTTGAGAGAACCTCGTCGCGCGGACCGAAGGCCCTGGCACGGCCGCCTTCCATCATGAGCACGAAATCGACGGCGCCGAGTGCACTCGGCCGATGCGCGATCACCGCGGCAATGCCCTTGCGCTGCCGCACCGAGGCGATCGCGTTGATGACGGCGGCTTCGCCCTCAGCATCGAGATTGGCGTTGGGCTCGTCCAGAACAACCAGGAAGGGATCGTGGTAGAGCGCGCGTGCAAGCCCGATGCGTTGGCGCTGGCCCGCCGAAAGGGCCGAACCTCCCTCTCCGATCCGCGTCTCATAGCCCTTGTCGAGGCGAAGGATCAGATCATGGGCGCCGGCCGTCTTGGCGGCTATGACAATCGCGTCGGCGTCCGGTTCCGCCTCGAAGCGCGCGATGTTTTCGGCAATGGTGCCGTCGAACAGTTCGACACCTTGAGGAAGGTACCCGATGTGGCGTCCAAGGCTCTCGCGGTCCCATTGATCGAGGCTCGCGCCATCGATGCGCATCTTGCCGCCCGACGGTGACCATGCGCCGACCAGGGCGCGCGCGAGCGTGGTCTTGCCGCTGCCCGATGGCCCGATGATGCCCAGGGCGCTTCCGGCAGGGAGGGCGAAGCTGACGCTCGACACGGTCGGCTTCTTCTCGCCGGGCGGGACGATGGTGATGCTCTCTGCCCGCACGGAGCGTTCGGGCCGGGGGAGCGGCAGGACCTCGCCCTCCGCCGGCATGTGCTCCAGCAATTCCCGCAGCCGGGTCCAGCTTTGCCGCGCCATCAAAAACGGTTTCCAGCTCGCGATCGCGAGATCGACAGGCGCGAGCGCGCGGCCCAGCATGATCGAACTGGCGATCATGATGCCGCCCGAGGCCTCCTGCTCGATGACCAGCCAGGCGCCCACCCCAAGGATGGCCGACTGCAACATGATGCGCAGCGCCTTCGAGAGGCCGCCGAACCCGCTCGCGACATCGCCGGCCTTGCGGTTGGCGGCGAGATAGTCGGCATTGGCCTTCTGCCACCGTGCGGCGATGCGGTTCGCCATGCCCATGGCACGGACCACTTCAGCGTTGCGACGGCCCGCCTCCATGAGGGCGTTCCGCGCCATGCCGTGGGTGACGGTCTCCCGCACCGGGCCGCGCGACAAGGCGTTTGTCAGAAGCGTGAGGGAGGCCAGGACGATCGCGCCGCCCAAAGCGGTCACGCCAATCCAGAAATGGAACAGAAAGCAGATCGCCAGATAGAACGGCATCCACGGCAGATCGAAGAACGCGGTCGGACCCTGGCTCGAGAGGAAACCGCGCACGTTGTCGAGATCGCGCAGCGGCTGCAGGCCATCGCCGGGCATACGTGTTTCAAGCGGCAGCCGCACCACGGCCTCGTGGATCCGGCCCGAAAACTGGTGATCGAAATGCTCACCGACCCGCAACAACACGCGCGAGCGGGTGATATCGAGCATGGCTTGAAAGGCGTAGAGCATCGCCGCAAGGACGGCGAGGCCGATCAGGGTCGGAATGCTGCGGCTCGACAGCACGCGATCGTAGACCTGGAGCATGAACAGGGGCGCGGTCAGCGCGAGCAGATTGACCACGCTGCTGATCAAAGCTATGCCGGCGATCGCTCGCCTGAGAGGGCCGACGACCGCCGCAGCCAGCGGCTGCGGCGGTGTTCGCCGTGGAGCTCCCGACACCACAGCGAGCTCTCAAGCGTAGTCGAAAGCGCCGGTCAGACCGTCGACGAGGATATGACCGACCTTGTAATTATCGAACGTGATCGTGTCGGTTCCGTTCGAAAGCACCAGATCGTTGTTGAGCCCCGACAGAATGTTCGAGTGCGTCAACAGATCGACGTAGTTGTTGATCCACGAAATACCCGACAGGTCGATCACGTCCCCGTCGCACGGATTGAAATCGATGACGGTGTCGTGGCCGACCGCCCCCGCGAAGTCAAAGCGGTCGGCTCCGGCGCCGCCGTTGAGCACGTCGTCTCCGCCGAAGCTGACCAGCGTGTCGTTCCCGGAGGTGCCGTTCTGGATGGTGCCCTGTTCGGCGAAGTACGCCTTCAGCCCATCGAGGCTTCCGTTGTGGGCGAGATCGGTGACCGCGGTGTTCCACGCCGGCGTGAGCGTCGCTCCGCTGAAATCGATCGAGAGACCCTGGCTTTGCGTCCACGTATCGGAGGCGGGCACATAGGCAAGATCGCTGCCAAGCTCGAGGGCACTTACGGTGCCGTCGATAACGCCGGGGGTGTAGCTGAAATCGTTTCCGTTCACGATGATCGATGATGCCCCGTCCGTGCTGCCGGCCGTCCCGGCGAACCACTGATCGGATGAATCGAAAACGGAGTTGAAATGCCCGTCCCCGCGATATGCGAAGTTGTCTTCCCAGTTGTCCAGAAACAGCGGGAGATCGCTGCTCTGCTGTGAATAATTGAGAACCAATGCCATTGGCTTGCCTCCGTCGTTTGCTGCAAGGGGATCGCCAAGATCGCCGGTGCAATAGGACAATCAGTGTCGTGAGCACCCCGCCGCGGCCACAAGCACCGCGGCGGACGATGTGTCGCTTCCTATCTCTGGAACGTCATGCGAAGTGGAAGTTCGACGCGGTGAGCGTCGACGTCATGTCATCAAGCACCAGGCTGTTGCTGAAGTCCGACGTCGAAATGAGCGTATCGCCGTTGAAAGTGGATATGACCAGATCCGGAATACCGTTCACCCCCCAATCCGACACGTCGAGCACGTCTGCGGCGACGTCGAAGTTGGCGACATGGTCAAGTCCGCCGCCATTCTGGAAGACGAACGTGTCCTGCCCGCCAAATCCGAGAAACGTATCGTTGCCCGAGGTGCCGATTTGGCTGGTTCCCTGCTCGGCGAAGTAATCCGTCAAGCCGAGGAAATGCTGTCCGGGGGCATATTCGTAGCCGTTCACCTGCCCCTCGTGCGAAAGGCCGTAGATTGCGTAACGAAACGCATCCGTGATCGGCAGGTCGCCGCCGCCGTCGACCGAGATCGTCAGCTCGGTGTCCTGCTTGAACAGATCATGATCGAGGTCTTGCCAAAGGTTCTTGCCGAGCTCCAATGACTGAGGATGTCCGGAGAAGTCGCCGGGCGCGGAGTAGTCGAAGTCCGTTCCATTCAGGATGACCGACGATTCCCCATTGTTGACGCTGTCATCATATGTCGCGTCGCCGGCATACCATTGTCCCGCAGTTCCAAGCGAACCGTTGAAGTAGCCGTTGCCGTTGTAATCGAAGCCCTCCTCCCATGAACCGAGCCACGCCGGCAAATTGCTGCTTGCAGCACTGAGTTCAAGCTTCAAGGTCATGTTCAGTCTCCTTCAGGTCCACGTTGTTCGTCCGCGACGAACCCTTATTCACGACGGCCAGGCCGCCGGGAAACTGATCAAAACTTGAAGCCAAGCGACGCTGTGTATGTCCGGCCGGGGGCCGCGTAGTAGGAAGCCCCCACGGCGGGCACGTAGGCGACGTCGGTCACGTTGTTGACCGCAAAGCGCAGCTTGACGTCATCGGTGAAGACATAGGAGCCGTACAGGTCATAGACCGTGTAGGCGTCGCTGCCGAAAGTCGTCGCGGGCAACAACGACCCGAGTGTCGGCTCGGTCGGAGCGACATGCGTGATCCGCCCGCCAAGCGTCAACTTCTCGTCGAAAAAACGAAGGCCGCCATCGACAACGACGCGCAGGCGCGGTTGCACGAACAGGACAGGAGGACCGGCACCATTCAGAGATGCGGTGCCGCCATATGGACCATTGACGATGTATTTGTCGGCCCAGTCGGTGTCGTTGTAAGTAAACGAGCCTCCGATATAAAAGGCGCGAAGATCATAATTCCCCTCGATCTCGACGCCCCTCATTCGGGTGAGGCCATCGAGATTTACGAAGGAATCATAATATCTGTCGGCGTCGGAACGGTAGTAGCGCCCGATCGTGATGTAATCCGTGATCTCTCGGGAAAAGCCGACGATCTTGAAACGGACCGTGTCGCGCGCCGTAAAGACGGCGTTTTGGGATATGTTCGCACCGACCTCCCAGGTGTCCCCGCGCTCCGGTCTCAGCTCCGGGTTCGGCGCATAGCCGTTGATGGCATCATGGCCGCCGGTGAAGAACGACTCCATGATGGTCGGCGGCCGGAAACTCTTGGAGTATTTGACGAAGGGCTGCAGCCAGTCGAACGGCTTGACCGCGACCGTAAAGGTCGGAAGAAACGCCCCGTCCGATCTATCTACTTGGAGGTCATAGGGCTTGTTATAATACGGGCCGTAGACGGGCTCCGTCCAAGGATCTGTCCCTGGGGTACAGTTGAAATTGGGCGGGAAGGGTGGCGAGGGCCAGCACGAGGGCGGCTCACCCGGATGATAGATTGTATCGACGACGTCTCTTGTCTTGTTGCCATAGATCGTCGTGTTGCCGCTGATCCTGTAATAATCGTAGCGAATGCCGCCTGAAATCGTCAGCCAGTCATCATGGTTCAAAGATGCGTTCGCAAATCCACTTGCGATGCTCCTCCGACCCGTCCCGGTGCTGCCGACGATGCTCCCGGACGCGTCCGCTCCACTTGCATCGATGATATCGGCATTGACCTTTCCCTTCCCGTCGTCGCGGAAGGCTTCGGTGCCATAATTCAGCGACAGGTCCCCCAGCGCAGTCGCGAGGCGGCTCGTGTTCTCGATGCTGCCGCCCACGGTTCCCATCGTATAGTTGATGGGTATTTTCCCTCCGCCGGTTCCAAGACCTCCTCCGTCGGACAGCAGATCGTCATCGATATGATTGTAATAGAAACGGGCCTTGAGATTGACGAGGTCGCTGTCCGGATTCCAATCGAGCGCGCTGGTGAAAGTGTCGTTGACGACTTTCTCGTCGCTCTTGGTTAGCCCGGAGAGGGCGGAATTGCCGCCGGTGCTGAACTTGGAGTCGCTCCTGACCCAGCCAAGCGTGAGCTTCGTGTCGTCATTGAGCCTGGCCTCGCCCTTCAGGATACCGGAAGTTACTTGCTGACCGGAATACAACAGGATCCCGTTGCTCGTCGTTCCGGTCGAGAGCTTCAGGTCGCCGTTCTTGCCAATGTCAAAGGCGCCGATATCCTTGTGGCTGATGCCGCCAAGGATCGACAGCCTGTCGGAAACACGGGCAGCAGAGACGAGCGATCCATCGAAATTGAAGGCATTTGTCCCCGTTGTCGCATTGAGCTGTCCGCCCCATTGCTTGCCGGGCTTGATCAGATCGTCGGCAACGAGCGTGCGGAAATTGACCAGACCGCCAAGCGAACCGGCGCTGCCGACACCGGACGTGCTGCTCTTCTCGATATCGACTTCCCGAATGAACGCGGTATCCACGTAGGTGAGTTGCGAGGAGCCATGACCGGCGCGTTGGAAATCCTGTCGCGCTCCGTCGATCATGGTCGTGATGCGGCCCTGGTCCTGAAGACCACGGATGTTGATCGTGATGCCGGGATTTTGCGCTTCCGAACGGTTGGCGTAGACGCCGGCGACGTTGTCCAGCAGGTCGCGGGTGTTGCGGGTCGGCGTGTTCTCGATCGCCTGGCGCGAAATCACGCTGATGGCGGCGGGCGCCTGATAGACCCAGTCCGGCGTCCCCTGAAAGCCGGAGCCGGAGGCGGCATTGCGATCACCCCTGCCGCTCACCTCGATCGGATCGAGCAGGAGCGAACCGTCGGACGGCGGCGGCTGATTTGCGTTCGCGCTTCCGGCTGCGACGATCGTGACGGTGTTGGCGCTCTTGAAACGATAGGACAGACTCGAGCCGGCAAGGAGGCGGTTGAGCGCGTCTGACGGGGCCAACGCGCCGCTGACGGCCGGTGCGTTCTTTCCGGCCACGAGCGCCTGATCGACGAAGATTTCGATGTGGGTCTGACGGGAGAAGGCAATCAGCGCGCCGGCCAGCGACTGGGCCGGGATATCGAGATCGCGAACATCTGCAACCGTCGCGGCTCTCGCAGGTTGAGGAGCTTGCGCATGGACCAGCTCGATCGCCGTAACGGTATTGAGGAACGTCCCCGCCATCAGCAGGGCGACCATTCTCCTGCCGGACGCACCCCCGAGCTTGATCCCATACTCCATGTCCCCAACGCCCCGTCTTCAATCGTCTTGATTCGAGGCCGGCTATCGCGGCCCCTGCGCTGAAGACGACGGGATCGGGGAAAGCAGTTAGCTGGAGGCGGGATTTTTTTTCTGATCGTTGTTTGGAACGATGACAGTCAGCAGATCGGTCGCACGATAGATCCGCAGCGACAGCGATTGGGCGATGGTGTCGAGCGCAGCATCTACGTTATGCGCCTCGAAGACTGCAGTGACATGTCGTTTACCCAACGATCCGCCCAACAGCACGACCGAGCCGCGACGATAGCGCCCGAGTTCTGCGAGCACGGCATCGAGCGGAACGTCGCGGAATACGATCTGATCCTGCCGCCACGCCTGGATGGCATCGAGATCGGCAGCCGTAACGGCAGAAACGCCGCGCGCGCCGTAGTGAACCTCCTGACTGGCGGTGACTTTCACAGGCGGACTTGTCGCGGTGCTGACCTGGACGGTGTGCTGCACGACCGCCACCCTGACGTCATCGGCAACCTTCACGTCGAACGCGGTGCCGAGAACCTTCACCTCGCCGCCGCCTGCAGCCACGACGAACGGCCGAGCGGGGTCTTTCGCAACAGTAAAAAAGGCTTCCCCCGCCAGCAACTTGACCCGCCGCTCGGCGGCGCTGAACGACACGTCGATTGCGGTTGCGGCGCCCAGCTCGATCTCGGAGCCGTCTTGCAGCGCAATCGTCCGCCGTTCGCCGACTGCCGTGCGGTAGTCGGCAAGCAGGCCGACCGGCGTCATCTGCCAGCCGATTCCGGCCGCAATCAGCAGCGCCAGCGCAACGGTCGCGCCTTTCAGCGCGCCCGACCGGCGCCGCGACGATTTGCTTAGCTGCGGGCGTGTCCGGATTGCATCGAGCCCATCCCACATGCGCTCGACCGACCGCCATGCCGCCTCGTGCGCCGGGTCGGCCGCGAGCCATCTCGTGAAGGCCGCGCGATCATCCTCCGTCGCATCGTCATCTCGCAGGAGGACAAACCATTGGACCGCCTGATCATCCACCGACGGTGCGTCGTTCTTATCCATGCAACCTCAGATGATGCAACGAGCGGGCCCGGCGGTTTCCTGCGCGCGCAAAGGGCCTCCCACGAGGCGATGCGCCTCATACGAGATTCGAACACTCCCAATTATAGGAAAGACGCCGGTGGGCGGAAAACCAGTTAGCCGCCCGGAAGGGAATTTGCGGAGAACTGGGCTTTGAGCCCGGCCACCGCCTTCACCATGTGCGCCATGACGGTGTTCTTGGTGATGCCGAGCCGGATGGCGATCTCCGCGTAGCTCAGGCCCTCGAACTTGTGCAGAATCAGCACTTCCCGGCAGCGCGGTGGCAGTTCGGCGAGCGCCGTGTGCAGCGCCTGAAACTCTTCCCGCGAAATCAGGACGGCATCGGGCAGCGGGGTCGGATCGACGATGGTATCATTGAGTTCGACCGCGTTTCCGAGCGCATTCCGCCGCTGCCGGCGGACGCCGTCGATGGCCAGATTGCCGGCGGTCCGGAATAGATAGCTGCGAAGGTCGCATACATCGAGGTGAGGCGCGCGAAGAAGGCGCAGAAACGCCTCCTGCACGATATCGGCGGCGGTGCTTGCCGACATGCCGCGTCCCATCAGGAAGCGTTGAAGCCGCCCGCGTTCGTCGGCATAGAGAGCCGCCAGATTTGCCGTCGGGTCACCCATCAGACGCAACGCCAAGATAGACGCGGCCGCGCGACAGACCAGCGAGGCCGCTCGGCTTACGATTAACGGCAGCCGGTTTTTCTTGCAAACGCAATGATTTAGATTGACTCTAGGATGACGGGCTGCACGCGGGTGCCGCTTATCCGTGGGCGCCGGCTCTCACGGCAAGGAAGCGACACCCGTTGCTGCCGCAAGCTGTGCGTGGAGTTGATCGTCGTTACACGGCAATTCAATCCATACGTGTTTGTCCATATGTGTTCGCGGCTTCGTTCCGACCGCAGCCGCTCATGGACGACGTCGTGGCTCGCCCGACGTCCCGTCATCGAACGCGATCGGCGTTATGCGCCGGCGATTGACGCGCAGGTCGAACACGTCGAACCGGTTGTAGTAGCCGGCGACGTCGTGGAACTGCTTCGGCTCGACGCACTGCGCCACATCGATCTCCTGGTAGAGAAGGCCTTCTTCATCGCACAGCGTGTCGCCGACCTGCTCGCCCGATGGCCCTATCATCATCGAGACGGCGCGCGGACTTTGCTCGAGCGTTTCCCGTGCCTCGCGGCTGATGCCATCGAGCGCGTCAAGCGTCGGCATGTCGAGAAAACCCGAGGCGACGACGTTGAAGACTTTTCCCTCGAATGAATGCGCGCCGGCCCGGATGCGGATCGCGGCGGCAAGATCATAGCGGCCCGGCTGGTTGGAGGGCCGCGTCGGCCACACTGGCGGATAGGAGGAGATGTGAACCTGTTCAGCCTGCGCGATCAGCGCGTAGCGCGCCAGCGGATTGGTATTTTCACCACAGATCAGCATCCCCAGCTTGCCAATCTCCGTATCGCTCACGCGCAGACCATCGCCATCGCCCGGAGCCCAGACGAGCTTTTCGTAAAACGTCGGCATCAGCTTACGGTGATGATTGAGCAGACTGCCGTCGTCGCCGATCAGCAAGTTTGCATTCCACAGGCAGCCGGCCGATGCCGGCGAGGCTTCGCTGATACCCACCGAGACATGAATGCCGTTCTCGCGTGCCGTCTCGCACAGCCGTTCCACCTGCGGGCCCGGCACGATGATCGACTGCG